>VGFD01000583.1 GCA_016868975.1 Armatimonadota bacterium
TGCGCGGTGTCGGCCGCTGACACGCTACTGTGCGCGGTGTCGGCCGCTGACACGCTACTGTGCGCGGTGTCAGCCGCTGACACGCTACTGTGCGCGGTGTCGGCCGCCGGTAGCGAGCACGGGTGCGCTCTCCCCAGGGCGGCGGGCGACGACCAGCATCGCGTAGCGAAATACCGGTAACAGGCGGAGCAGCCCTTCAAGCACGTGAAGCGCCGGCCTGACGAGCACGCGGGTCAACCCGGTGAAATACGGGCGGTAGTAGAAGCGGCCGTTCACGTATCCCCGTCGTCCGCCGTCAAGGTACTGATCCACCGTGTCCCAGTACATGGGGAAGTCCGCACGCACGATCTCCAGACCCGCCGTCACGCAGAAGTTGATCACTTCCGCGCGGGTGTACTCCCGAAAATGTCCGCACCAGTCCAGGCCGCCGACCGGCTCCATCGGCGAGATCCCGAGCAGGAGTTTCACGCGCGTGCGGTACCGACCTAGATTTGGCGTGGTGATGATCAGGCGTCCACCCGGCTTCAAAACGCGCGCGAACTCACCGAAAGCAAGCCGTGGATTTCCCTGCAGGTGCTCGAGCACTTCGCTGAAGACAATAACGTCCTGGGAGGCGTCCGGCACGGGCAGTGGCGGAGCAAGCACGTCACCGACGAGGCACTCGACGCCGTCCGTGACACACCAGCGGGATTGTGGCGGGGTGAGATTAAGCGTGCTCAACTGCAGGTCGCCTCTGACGCGTTTCAGCAGGAAGGGAAACTCCGAGGTGCCGATTTCCAGCAGCGAGGAAAATGGTTCGCATTCGAGCGATTGCAAAATTTCGAGAAACTTGCCCCGCGTGGACCGATAATAAATGGTAAAATCAAGTTCCGACTCGGCTGCGAGATGCCTGTCGAACTGCGTCATTACCTGACTGGAGAGCGTCGACACGTCTCGCCGCATTTCTGCAGCGGATGGCGCCTGTCCTTTGTTCACCAACCCTGCAGGAAGGCAGCGCCCAGGAAGTAAATAGACGTTCGACCAAACCCGAGAGGAAGCGACGTATCCGCATGCCCAAGAGAATTCCGCTGGCCGATCTGCCGCCCGGCGAAGGACGCACCATTGAGGTCGACAACCAGGTCATCGCCGTGTTCAACGTGGGCGGGCAGATCCACGCGATGGACGGCATCTGCCCCCACGCCGGCGGCCCACTGGGCGACGGCTACCTGGACGGCAACCTGGTCACCTGCCCCTGGCACGGCTGGCAGTTCGACGTCACCACCGGCGCCTGCACGTTCAGTCCCGACATGGTGCAGGGCCTGTGCGGCGTCACCATCACCGGCAACGAGGTGGAGATCAGCGCGCCGGCGGAGTAGCGGTTGCCTTCAGCACCGCGTCGTGCACCAGCGCGGCAATGCTCAGGGTCACCGCAAGCGGCCAGCGTCGCCTGAGCACGCAACAGGTGCGTGCCAGCGCGGCGAGACAGCCGCCAAAGACGAGGCTACGTGGGAGTTTCAATTCTTTGTGATCGCGCGGCCACCAACGACAGCGCGTACAACGCCAGAATGACGTACACCAGCGCCCGCATGCCCGTGATGAAGCTCAAGGATTCAAGCAATCCGCCGCAAATCGCCCCGATGAGGTTTGAGCGGAGAGCGTCGTCCGGCGTCGGCGACTCCTGGAAGGACCTTCCGAAGATCAGGCCGGCAAAGAATATCGGCAGCGCATAAATGAACAGCGTCAGCGCGACCAGGGCGTTGTTTGAGGGATCCGCATACCAGCGCTGGGGCAGCAGCTGCAGGCAGATGGCGCCGAAGAGCAGCGCGTAGCACAGCGGGCGAGGCGGCGACCAGCGGGCCACAACCATGTTCGCCAGCACGATCATGACGAGCACGGCCGAGATGACCGCCGCGTTGGGCAGCTAGGTGGCGCCCAGCAGAAGCGCCACGCGGGTGATGGAGTGCACCTCGAGCAGCATGAACGCCGCGCCCAGGAAGAAAAAATGACCCTGCACCCTGCGGGCGCTGCCCGGCAGCATGAAGACCACGAGGAGAAGGCTCACCACCACGATGAAGATCATCGCGAAGAGCTGCAGCGACGGAATCATGCGCTGCGGCAGGAACCAGTAGGGCCAGTCGTCGCTGACGTCGGGACTCTCCGTGTCCGGCGTCCAGTGCGCCTCGCGGTCCTTCACCCAGGCCGCCAGCTTGGGGTCCGTGCCCAGCGCGCGGTCGAGGCGCCCGCCGGGGTCCAGCACGTAGGCGTTTTCCTGGCCCTGGAACAAGAATTGCAGATCGTTCTTGAATGAGCGGGGGATTACCCCGGTGGCATCCTTCAGGGTGCGGACACTGCGCCGCCCCCAGTATTCGTCGGCGCCGAAATTCACCACCATGACCCCGTCCGGCTTGAGCAGCTTGTAGGCCTGCTCGAAACACTCGCGGGTGTAGACGTAACTGTCCATGCGGATGTTCGAGAGGCTCGACATGGAATTGTAATCGGTGTTGTCGAGCTGCGCGAAGTCGATGAGGTCGAATTTTTCGTGACTCGCGCCGAGATAGCGCCGCGCATCCTGCACATGCACCGTCACGCGAGGATCCTCATAGGGCCGCTCGGGATGGAAACGCTTGCCGAGCTGCGCGATCTTGGGATCGATCTCCACCGCGTCCACCTGTCCGGCGCGGTGGCGCAGCGCGGCAGCCACGTCGTTTCCTCCTCCGGAGCCGATAACCAGGACTCGCTTCGGAGCCGGATAGATGTGGTAGGGAAAGTCGTACCATTCGATTTTTTCCGGCCGCGTCAACCAGGGATGTTTCTGCAGGGCGTTCGACGACATGTCCAGCAGCCACATCATCGCGGTGTCGTTCACGTCGAACATGTACATCACCGGGCCATCCGGACGAAAACCAGCCGCGCCCAGCCTCCAGCCGGTCTGGGTGGTGGTCTGGGTGGTGGTCTGGGTGGGTCGCGCTTCCACCTTCCACACCACGATCTTCTGATAGGGCGACCACTCCACCGCCGCCATTCCAGGATATCTGGGAAGCAGCAAGGGCGCCCCAAAAATAATGGCCAGACTCAACACGGCGCCGATCCACTGGTCGCGGCGCGAGGGCAGCAAGAGCAGCAGGGGGAGGAAGCCGCAGGCGAACCACAGCCACGGCGAGGTGCCCAGGACGCTCAGCGCGGTGAAAAACAAAATCCCCGCAAGGCTGGCGATTACGTTGAGCGTGTAGTCGCGAAGCTGGTTAGACGAGGCTCGGAAGCAGTCGCCGAGTATCTGTCCCAGGGGAATGAACATGAAGACCATGGTGCTGAATGCCACCAGCAAGCCCAACAGACCGCCCAGCACCACCGGCCAGGGCTGCTCCGGAGTCCACGAGTACAGCGTGGTGAAAAGGACGTAGCGCGACAGGTGCTTGAGTGAAAACACCCCGATCAGGTCGGGCGGCAAGGCGAGCAGAACCAGGGCGGCCATCCCCAGGAAGGTTATCATCGGCGTCACGACGCGCTGCCGGAGGCCGTAGCCAATGCCGAGCCCGGCGAAGCACGCAATCAACGCAAGATT
>VGFD01000584.1 GCA_016868975.1 Armatimonadota bacterium
TGAAGGTGCGCTTCGACCGCTCCGGCAAGGACGCGGTGTGGGAAGGCGCCCAGCACAGCCTGCTGGATTTCCTCGAGGCGCAGGGGGTCAAAATCGACTCCGGCTGTCGGGCGGGCAGTTGCAACACCTGCATCACCGCCATCAAGAGCGGCGAGGTGACCTACACCACGCGGCCCAGCACGCCGCCGGCGGCCGGCAGCTGCCTGGTGTGCATCTCGGTGCCGAAGACGAATCTGGTGCTCGATGTCTGACCCCGCCGTATCCGTCCAGCCCACGATGCGCCGTCCGAAGCGGTGGGACGTTCCGTTCGGGGCCGACATGACCATGGACGTCGTGGCGCGGCTGCTGACCATCGAGCCGTTTTCGAAAATCGATCCCGACCGCTTCGTCACGCCCGTCACGCTGGACGGGGTTCTTCTCAACGACACGCGCCTGGTGCGCTTCCAGCCCGGCGACGTCGTCGTTCGCCATGGCGACTACGGCGCGTCCGCGTTCTTGATCCTGACGGGCGAGGTCGGCGTCGTCGCCGGCGACGGGCTCAAGGTGTTCCTGGGCCAGCCGGAGCCGAAGCGGCGGCAGTGGTTCGCGGGACTGCGGCGCACCTTGCTCCGCAAGCGGGGCCGCGAGGTGCGCGATGAAGATTCGCTGCGCCCAGCCGAGGGTGTCGGAGTGCGCGGCGCGGGCGCGCACGTCCGCATTTTCCTGCAGGACGTCTCCGCGATCCTCGATCGGTTCGGCGCCGGACATTTGAAGCAGGGCGACCTGTTCGGCGAGCTGGCGGCGCTGGGCCGCACGGCGCGCGCCGCCACGGTGTTCGCCACGACGGAGGTCGAGCTGCTCGAAATCCGCTGGCAGGGCCTGCGCGAGCTGCTGCGGCGCGACCCGCAGCTCAAGTGCCACATCGACGAGCTGTACCGCCGCAACGCCCTTCTGACCCACTTGCGCGCCACCGCGCTCTTCAGCCACCTGACGGACGACGAGCTGCGGGACGTGAAGGAATCCGTGAAATTCGAGCGGCACGGCGACTTCGACTGGTATGGATCGTACAAGCGCATGCGGGGCGCCGGGGCGAGCGAGCGGCTGGCCGACGAGCCGCTGATCGCCGAGGAGGGCACCTATCCGGACGGCGTCATCCTGGTGCGCTCCGGCTACATCCGGGTCAGCAAGAAGCACGGCAGCGGCGAGCGCACCGTGTCCTACCTGGGACGCGGCCAGTGGTACGGTCTGGACGAAATCGCGGAGAGCTGGGGAAAAGACGAGCAGGTGCCGATGAAGCGGAGCCTCCGCGGCGTGGGTTACACCGATGTCCTGCGGGTGCCGACGTCCGTGGTGGAGACCTATGTGCTCAAGCGGCTGGACGCGGCCGCGATCGCGCAGCTCAAGCGGGTGGGCGGTGATGCCGACCTGTCGGATGACGACGCGGGCGCGCAAGAGGCGGTGCGGTTGGCCAAGAGCACCACGTTGCTGGAATTCCTCGTCGAGAACCGCTTCATCAACGGATCCGCCGCCATGGTGATCGACCTCGACAGGTGCGTGCGCTGCGACGACTGCGTGCGGGCGTGCGCCTCCACGCACGACAACAATCCGCGCTTCCTGCGCCGCGGTCCCAAGATCGACCACTACATGGTGGCGAGCGCCTGCATGCACTGCTACGATCCGGTGTGCATGATAGGCTGCCCCACGGGCGCGATCAGCCGGGACCAGAAAGAGGGGCAGGTGATCATCAACGAGCCGATCTGCATCGGCTGCGGCACCTGCGCCGGCAACTGCCCCTACGAGAATATCCGCATGGTGGAGGTTCGCGATCGCAGCGGTAAATACGTCCTGGGTGAGAATCAACTGCCGATCGTGAAAGCCACGAAGTGTGACCTGTGCGCCGACCTTATCGCCGGGCCGTCCTGTCAGCGGGCCTGCCCGCATGACGCGCTGGTCCGCATCGACCTGCAGGAGCCGGAAAAGATCTTCAACTGGATGGACCGGTGAGAGGCCGCACGCTGCGACGCTGGCTCCATCCGATGGCAGCGCTGGCCGTCCTGGTCGGGGTGATCGCGGCATTGCGCCTGGCCCGCGCGGCGCTGCTGCCCGTCCAGTTCCTTTCGGGGTGGCTGTTGCTGGCCGGCATGGCCGTCCTGGCGCTCTACGCGGTGCGCAAGCGGCTGCCCGCTTTGCCGCTGGGGCGCGCCGCCACCTGGAAACACCTGCACGTCAACCTGGGGCTTTTCTTGCTGGTCGTGTTCGCGATGCACACGCGCGTGCGCTTGCCGGATGGGGCGCTGGACCTTTCGCTGGGTGCCGCGTTCCTGATCGTGAGCTTGAGCGGAATTCTCGGGACGATCCTCGGCCACATCGTGCCACCTCGGCTGGCATCGGTCGGCGAGGAGGTGGTGTACGAGCAGATTCCGGAGCTTCGGCGCCGCCTGAGCGAGGCGGTGGAGAAGCTGGTGCTGGGCGCCGTCAGGGAAACCACGCACGCCACCCTGGCGGACTTTTATCTCCAGCATCTCTCCGAGTACTTCGAGCGTCCCATGTTTTTCTGGCACCACGTAGCCCAGTACGGGCGGCCGTGGCGCAACCTGATACAGGCGCTGGACGCGCAGGAGCGCTTCTTGAGCGACGCCGAGCGCCAGAAGGCGCAGCAATTGCGCCGCCTCATACAGGCGAAGGCAGACCTCGACTACCACTACGCCTTGCAGACCATGCTGAAGGCCTGGCCGTTTGTCCACGTGCCGATCACGGCCGCCCTGCTCATCCTCGCCGCGGCGCACGCCGCCGTCGTCTGTTGGTATCACGGAGGCGTGCTGTGAGCGAGCCGGGCGGCCCCCTCGATCTCCCCGTCGGGAGCTACCAGCGGCCAAACGAGCCCTGGGTGTGCGGCCACGCGCGGGAAGGCCGGCCGTGCGAAGTCGGGCCCAGCGGAAGCGGGCGGTGCATCGCCAGGGCAGAGTGCAGGCCGGTCCGCAACGGCGAGCGCTGGACGTGCAGCCGGTCGCCGCGGGCCGGCGGACCCTGCGACGAGGGCCCGCTGCCGGACGGCTCCTGCGCGCGTCCCATCCCCCGATGCCAGCCGGTGCTCGGCATCCTGTCGCGACGCCGGCGCATCGTTGCCCGGGTCGCCGTGCTGACGCTGGCCGCGCTCGGCGCGCTGTACTTCGGTCCCCTGCCATTCAAGGAGAAGCTGTTGATGCCCGGCGCCCTGTCGATGTACCATCGCGCGGCCGAGCTGCAGGGGGCCGACAACTGCGTGAAGTGCCACGCGGCCGCCCAGGATGCCGGCGCACAGAATGCGCTGTGCCTGAAGTGCCATCAGGACCAGCTCGGCGACCAGCCCTCGAACCCACACGGCTTCATGCCGGCGGATCTGGCGGCGCAGCGTGCGCGCCTGGAGCGGATTCCCTCCCAGCGACCCTTCCGCCTCGCGGTGGTGAATCACCTTCCGAAGCCCCATCTCGCGAACGGCCAGGTGGCCTGCGTGACGTGCCACAAGGAGCATGAGGGCACGCGCGGCGTCGACGCGAAGATGGAC
>VGFD01000585.1 GCA_016868975.1 Armatimonadota bacterium
GTGCCGGCTGGCCCACAGGTCGAAGACCGCGCGCGCGATGGGCACGGCAAACGCCACGGCCGCCGCCGGCGCCGTGATGCCGGAGGCCGCGGCCACCGACATGCCGATCATGGTGGCCATCACGGCACCGCCCGTCACCACCTCGGCGGCGCCGTCCACGGCCATGGTGGTGCGGTTGGCGATGTCCTCGCGGGATGCGGCTTCCATCAGCCGGGCCGCGCCCTGGAAGGCCTCGTAGGCGCCGCCGGCCATGCCCACCCGGGTGGCCACCTCGGCCGGCATCCCCAGGAAGTCCTGTGCTTGCTTGCCGCGTAACGCCTGATACGCCTCGTAGTGGCCGGCCTTGCTGGCCAGGGTGAGGGCGGCGCGGGCGGCCGCGAGCCCGGCCGCACCGACCTTCGCCATCTTGTGGATGACCGTGGCCGGCACTCCCAGGGCGGCGAGGCGCTCGCGGAGGGCCGTGTCGCGGGAGATGTCGTTGAGCAGTTCCATCCACACCGTATCCCGGGCGACGCCCGTCTCTCCGTAAGCGTGCGTCGGATCCCAGCCGTCCGGCACGAAGAACGTGGCCGGCATGTCGTGGCCCAGGTCGGTGGGCAGGTATGCCGAGAGCCCGTGGGCATTCTCCAGCTTCTTGACGTGGAACTCATCAATGACCGCGCTCTGCAGGGTTCCGATCACCCGCCGCGCGGCCGCGGTAACAGCGGCGTCTGCGGACAAGCGCGCGTCGCCCAGCACCGTCTCGGCAAAGTGTGCCACGTCGCGGAAGTCCTCGTAGGGCTCCGTGCCCTTCCCCTTCTCGACGAAGGCGCGGCTGGCGCGGATGTCCTCGCGCAAGGCCTCGCCCAGGTCGGCGTCGGCGGTCACCCGGGAACGGAGGGCGGCCGCCAGGTCACCCCAGGCCGCCTTTACGTCCCCGACCCTGTCCAGGCGAAGGGCCGAGAGC
This sequence comes from Armatimonadota bacterium, assembly GCA_016868975.1. Taxonomy (GTDB): domain Bacteria; phylum Vulcanimicrobiota; class Xenobia; order RGZZ01; family RGZZ01; genus VGFD01. Next base: position 947 of record VGFD01000585.1, read on the forward strand.
GTGGGCGCCATCATCTCCGCGGCCGGCCGGGGCTGGTAGCGCGCCTCGAAGACGAACCAGCGGGCCAGGTCCTCGGCTGAGACGTCCTTGCCGTCCGCCAGCTCGTACTTGAGATCCTTGGCGATCAGGTCGAGGGGGAGCGAGCCCAGCGACACGGGACCCTCCGACGCCACCATGACCTCGGCGGCGTCCCGGACCTGATCCGCCACTTCGAGCTGTCCCATCAGGTTGCCGTCGAAGGCCAGCAGGTCGATCTTCTGCCCAGCCTGCGCGGAGGCGGCCGCCAGGGCACCGGCCAGCTCGGCGTTGTCGATGACGCTGCCGGTGGTCTCATCGAGCACGCTGCCGGTGAACCCGCCGCCCTGGCCGTACACCACCACGGCATAGCGCTCGGCCGGGTGCTTGCGGATACCGTCCACCAGGAATTGCTGGAGCGTCTTGGGATCACCCATGTCCACGTCCCCCAGGTCCTCGTCGACGGGGGACACGATATCGGCGGTGTAAGGCGGGATGAACCAGCGCAACATCTCGCGCTGCACCGGGGGCGCGTCCGGATGCGGCTGGACGTGGTAGCGCCGGGCTCCGCTCCAGTCGCCGGTGACCGCGTCGAACCACTTCTGCTGGCGGGACACCTGGACGACCAGGTCGAGCCGCGGGTCCGAGCCGGCCGCTTCCAACTCGCGGACAACGCTGGGGGCAAGGCGCTGGAGCACTTCGCCGTCACCGTTGGCATACACCAGCACGGTCCATTTCTTGAGGGCGGTCCGCTCCGAGCTTGATGGTGGGGTCGACTGGATTCGCATGGCGATCAGGGGTCCTCTCGTCGGGTGATTGTGACGAGCGGAGAATAGGCCCTGGGCGCACCGGATCCGTCGCGACGGCGTCACGACTTCGTCACCAGCAGGAGGTTGAGGTTGCCGGGTTGTGCCGCGATCCTCAGATCAGCGGTGAGGCCGCCTCCACGAAGCGCTTCCACCCGGGCGCCGCCGCGCTCTCATCGAAGCGCGCGTTTCCCGAGGAGCGATAGGTCTCGCTCTGCTCCATGCCCGCAAAGGGGCCGGGCAATTGCACTGAGATGCCGCCCGAGCTTGCGTACGCGTCGTCCGTGTAGCGGGCCACGACGGCGGAATCCATGGCGGCGAGAACCTCGTCGACAGCCGACCGCACCGCCGCCGCCCGCGGCGAGTCTCCCGCCTGGGGCCAGCGCTGCTCGCGGGGCATGGAGAGCGGGCCGAGGGTGGACGTCGGCACGGCCACCGCCTCGCCAGCGTACACGGCGCGCAGGCGCTCCGCGAGCTGCTTGAGGTCTCCCAGCGCAAGGCCGTTCGCGAGGTACCGGTGCATGGGGATGCGGGGGTAGGTCTCGGTGCCCGAGAGGGCCGCGCGGATCCCGTCCAGGCGGCCATCGGCCACCTCGTCCGCCAGCAGGTCGCCGAGCCGTCCGACGGCTTCGTTGAGCGCCCAGACGCGCTGCATGTCCACCAGGGTGAGCGTCTGCGCGCGCGCGCCAAATGCTCCCGACGCGCGCGACGCGTGGTCCACCAGCGCGGCGCCGAACTCCCGCGGCGTCACGGCCCGGTCGCCCTTCTCGCGCACGGTTTCCTTGAGCATTTCGCCCATGACCGTGGCCGAGAGGATCTCCTCCGAAACCACCGCATAGCGAGCGTGAGGCGCGGTGGCCTGCAGCGCCTCGAGGTTGCCTTGCAGGCAGGACTCGAGCAGCAGCAGGTCGGCCGGGGCGCGGCGCCGCGAAGCCGTGTCGGCAAGCACCTGGTTGTACTCGGCAAAGGGCATGCCGGCGCCCGCGCGGTAGGCCAGGCCGTGTCCCAGCAGGTGGACCACGGTGAGACCGCCAGGGTGGCTGCGAGCCGACGAGACCAGGAAGTCCGTCACATCGCCGGAACGTGGTGCAGCCGACAGCGGCTCGCTGGTAAGCGGCCGCGAATCGATGGCCGGCGTGCGGTCGGCCTCGATGCGGTAGGTACGACGTCCCTCCCAGCGGCTCTCCCCCAGGATCGTCTCCTGGGCAGCGGACATCAGGTTGCCGTAGCACTTCTCCGCCATGCCCCCGTCGGCCAGCGCACGCGCTCCCTTCCACCCCGCCAGGGTGGCCGCGGCGCCCACCAGGAGCGAGCCGGCCGCCACGCCCAGCGCGACGCCGGCCGCCACCGGGGCGGCAATGACGCCGGCCAGCAACAGTCCCCGCGCGACCTTGGGGGCAGTCGGGGGGGAGCGCCGATCGATCATGACGTCGGCCGTCACCCGGTCGCCGCCGATGGCCTTCATCTCCTCCAACTGCTGGACGATCTGTGTGGCGAAGGGCGCGAGAATGGGCTCGGTGGCGTCGAGGCGGGTGATGACGTGCACGTCCTTCGAGGCCGCTTCGGTCGAAGTGGCGCGGACGTTCCCGGGGAGCAGTTGGCGAAGGCCGGTGAGGGGGTTCATGCTATCCGCAATCATACCATCCGGATCTGAAAAACAACTGGACGGCTTTGCCGTAAAAACGGTCGCGGACCGTTCACGACTCTTCGAGCGGGTTGACGGTGTCGAGACGGTCCGGCGACGGACCCGAGGCA
>VGFD01000586.1 GCA_016868975.1 Armatimonadota bacterium
CCCATGGTGAAGGCGCCGCCCGGTATCCGCAGCAGCACGCTGCCGTCGGCGTCGTTCACCATCTCGTTGGACTGCGGCGGTGGTGGCGGTGGATTGTAGACCACCGGCGCCGGCGTTGCCTGCGCCACCGGCCGCGGCGTGGGTTGCGGGGCCACCGGGGGAGCAGTGCGCTCCACCGTCACCACCGCCTGGGCCGGCTTCCCGGCGGTGCTGGTGGCCATCAGCACCACGCTGTTGTCCCCCACTTCCAGCGGCACCCTCACGTTCACCTGGGCGCCGCCCGCCGAGCGCTTCAGCGCCGCGCCGGCCAGGGGCACGTCCCGCCCGTTTACAGAGACGGACACCTCCGACAGGCCGCCCTCCGCGCTGATGGTGCCGACCAGCATCACGCTGTCACGGGCCACGGCCGACGCCGTGCCGGGCGCGTTGATGCGCACCTGCGGTGGAACCGCCGGGCGCGGCGTGTGCGCCACGGCGACCGCCGTCGGAGCGCTCGAAGGGGGCGGCATCCGGACGACCCGGGCCAGCACCCACTCCATGGCGGCGGTTCCCTTTGCCTCGCAATCGGGCTCCTGGTCCTTGCCAAATTCGTGGAGCTTGACCGCCTTCGGAACCGTATTCTTCAAGTACGAAACCAGGCGGGGCACGGTCACCGCGCCATCGGCGTCCGCCGCGGCGCCGCGCAGCCCTTCCAGCAGGAACCAGGTGAAATAGCCGTGGCCTTTGTATCCCTCATAGGAGCGCTGCCCCACCTTGCACGAGAGCACCGTGACCGCGGCCTCCAGGTCTCCGCCGGCCCGGTGCGCATCCAACACGAGGTCCCGGCGGAGGCCGTCGGAGAGTCGGGAATCATCCCCGCCCGCGCGCCCCTTGAACGGATCGTTGGCGCAGGCGTCCACCAGCTGGAGAATGCGGGACGCGCGCACCTCGCGCAGCGCGTCCTGAACCTCCCGCACGCTCAACGCCGACTTCCGAAGCAGGGCCTGGGTGCCTGGATTGGCGTCGGAGGTGAGCAGGTAGCGCTCGTCCTTGCACTCCACGCCGTGCCCGGAGAAGTAGAACACGAACGTGTCGCCGGGCTGCACCACGCTCTTGAGCCCCTCCAGCTTGGCCAGCACGTTGTCGCTGGTCGGCAGCTCGCCGCCCTCGGTGGTCAGCAGTAAAACGTTTTCGGGCGGAAACCCGGCCGCTTCGCGCAGCGTGCGCGCCACTTCGCGCGCGTCCGCCCCGGCGAACTGCAGCGGCGTGACCCGCTGCGAACGCTCGTAGCGGTCCACGCCCACCACCAGGGCCCACTTCGCGCCCCCCGCCGCGGAGGCCGACAGGCCCCACAACGCCAGCGCCGCGATCAGCAGCAGGGTTGAGATGGCTGCGGTCCTGTTTCCCCCGGACATGGTTGCCCCTCCTCGTTCGCGTCCGCCCTCGTCGCAAGCGACCTCTGGAAATTTCCCGCCCCGGGTTCGCGAACCCTCCGAAATGACGTGTAATCACACCCGGGACAGGTCACAGCCTGATGAACGACGTCGTTTTCAAGATCGTGTTCATCACCGAGCAGAGCCGCCCGCTGTTGCGCGCTGATCAATTCCCTGCTGGGGCTGGACCGTCGAGACTGCGGACCAGGGCCTCCATGAGCGCGTCCTCGGCCGCCTTCACCGGGCGGCTTGACCCCACGAAATTATTCGCGCTGAACGCGAACGCCCAGCGGGGACGCCCGTCCCGGTCGCACGCGTAGCCGGCCAGCGAGGAGACGCCGGACATGCTGCCGGTCTTGGCGCGGATGCGACCGGGGATACTCAGCATGCGGCCCTCCAGCGTGCCGTCCACGCCGGAAATCGGGAGAGCGTCAACGAACGCCGCGTCTCCCTGCATGGCGATGAGCAGCGCCACGGTGTCCCGCGGCTTGACGAGGTTATAGCGGGAGAGGCCGGAGCCGTCCACCATGCGGCTGTCCGGTGGCGGCTCCAGGCCGTTGGGAAGCCCCCGGGCGAGCACCTCCGCGTACAGGTTGTCGCTCTCCTTGAGCATGTGGCGCACGAGCGCGGAGGTCGGCGGACTCTCGTGGCGCGCGACCCAGCGGGTGTCGCGAGGCGCGGGGGCGAGGAGCACGCCCGGCGCCTTCAGCGCGCGGGCGAAGATCGTGCCGGCGTACCCTGCGGGATTTTCGACAGTGACGCGCTCCTCCAGCGGCTCGATGACCGTTCCTTCGACTCTGAGAACATTCCGCGCGCGCCGGCGGATCAGCGTCACCGTGTCCTCGTCGCCGGTCACCGCGCGGTTCTCAAGTTTTAGAATGCCGGCCGGCTCCAGCGTCACCTCGGGCGGAACGCCCTCGGTGAGCGCGGGCGTGACGCGCGCCAGGACGGTGTTGCCGTTCACCGACAGGGCGCTGATCTGGGCGCTGTAGTCGGCGGTCTCGTCGTCCCAGGCCCAGCCGGACCCGAGCGGCGGCCCGTCAAAGCGGGTCGCGTCGACGAGGAGTCTACCGACGGGCGGGTCGACCGCGAGCCAGGGAACGCGACCCTTGAAATCAAGCGCGAGCGCGACAAGATCGCGTGATGACAGCGAGGGGTCGCCGCCACCTCGCAGGACCACGTCCTTGATATGCAGGCTGCGGACAAGCCGGGAGCGCACGCCGACCTCGGTCACAAAGCGGTGCTCCGCCCCGAACGCCCGCAGCACCGCCGCCGCCGTGTACAGCTTCTGCACCGAGGCCGGCACGAATCGCCGATCCGCGTCCCGCTCGTACAGCACGCGGCCGTCCTGGAGATCCACCACCAGCAGCCCCCAGTGCGCGTCGCGCAACGCGGGGACGTCCGGCACGGAAATCCCGAGCGCCGGCCCCGTCAGCAGCAGGACCAGAAGGAGAGCAAGCCCCCTCACAGGGCGGCGTCTTTGACGATTTCCTGGAACGCCGGCAAGGTCTTCAAGCCGTGAAATGCGGGGTCGAGCGCGACCCGCGGCGACATCCGCGGATCGAGCAGGAGCGCCTTGCGCAGGTGCCGCATCGCGCGATCCACCGCGACGGTGCGGGCCTTTCCGACCGCGCGCCCGGCGAGCTGCGCCTCCAGCTGGGCCATGCGGTACTGAATCTGGGCGTCCTGGGGGGTCAGCTTCTCCAGCTTCTCCAGGGCGACCAGCGCCTGGGCGAGCTGCTTTTGCCCCCACAGGACGTCCACCAGCGCGCGCAGCGGCTCGGCCGCCGTGGGGGCCAGCTCGGAAGCGCTGCGCAGCGCGGCGGCCGCCTCCCGGTGGAAACCCTGACGCCCGTAGGCGAGGCCGAGACGATACTGCGCGGTGGCCGAGTCGGGATCCAGCGCGGCGGCTTCGAAGAAGTAGTCGAATGCGGCATCCGCGAAGCCCATCGCCTCCGCCGCCATCCCCGCGCCGAGCTGCGCGGCGGGCAGCGACATGTTGTAGGAGAGGGCGGCCCGGTAGGCGGCCAGCGCGCCTCGCATGTCGCCGGTGGCGTAGCGGGCCGCGCCCAGGTTGATGAGGACGCGGGGATCGGTGGGCCG
>VGFD01000587.1 GCA_016868975.1 Armatimonadota bacterium
GGCGGCATCGCCCAGGTAGTCGCGATAAAAGCCCAGCGCCGGCTTGCCGTCAATTTCCCAAATCGTGTCTCCCTTCGCCTTCGTCACCACCCGCGGACGGCTGATGGCGCCCCAGCCGTGGCGCGTCCCCACGCCAAAGCGGATGGGGCCGCCCAGCAGAAGACCGACGACGCTGTCCTTGAGCATGTAGGAAAGGCAATACTGGGTGGTTTCGACAAAACGCCCCTCGTCACCGGCCGCGCCGCCCACGATGGGAAAATTCTCTCCGACAACCGACTGCGCGCCGCGCAATACCGCGGACAGGTTGCCCCGGGCGCCTTCCGCGAAGGCCAGCAGCAGGCTGCCGGGCCCACTGCCGAAGCCCAGCCGGCCGTCCAGCGCCTGGCGCGCCATGGCCGCGCCGGCCGCTTCCGGATTTTCCGCGAGCTTGTCACCGGCGCCCGGACGGACTTCCAGACCATCGCACTTGATCAGCATGACCGCCACCGAGGCGTGCGCCGGGCCGTCCATGCTCAGGTTGCCGGCGTCGGTGCAGCCCAGCAGCATGGTGCTGCCGACGACCGCCCGAATTCCCTCCAGAAGCTCGGGAGAAGAAAACTGCGGGCCGGTGAAAACCAGCGCAAGATTGCACGAGTCCTCGCCCATGCGATGCAGCGCGAGCGTGGCGGCCTCCTGGCCGGCCTCAAAGGGATCTTGCAGATTGCTCCAGCTCGCCCCCGCGGATACCGCCACAGCCCCCCCTAGCTCCGCGCGACCTCGAGGCTGTCCACGATCTCGGAAAGGCGTATGGTGGGCGCCGCGCTCACGCTGTTGCGGCCCTTCTGCTTGGACTGATAGAGCACCTCATCGGCGGCTGACAATAGCCTCTCCACCACGCGGGGGAGCACCGGACGCTTTACCAAGAAGCGCTTGCCATCGTCGTTTAGAAGCGTGGCGACGCCGCAGCTCAGGGTGACTTTCGCCGCCTCGTTACCGGGAATGGTGAGCAGCTCCACTTTGTGGCGCAGGCGATCAAGCACTTCGACCGCGGTGGGCGAATCGGTGTGGGGCAGCGCCACCACGAACTCGTCTCCGCCGAAGCGTCCGATGAAGTCGTGGCCGCGCACGCCGGAGCGCAGAATGGCGGAAACTTCCTTGAGAACCGCGTCGCCCACCAGGTGGCCCAGGCTGTCATTAATCGTCTTGAACTTGTCAACGTCGATGATGGCCAGCGACACCGGATACTCGTAGCGCGACGCCTCGGCGACCTCGCTCTCCATGCGCTTGAAAAAGAACGCCTTCAGGAAAACCTTGGTGAGATCATCTTCGGTGGCCATTCCGAAAAGCCGACGATTTTCCAGCGCCTGGGACGCCTGCATGGCAAACATGCGAAGCAATTCCATGTCGTACTCAATATCGCTCTTGCGATCGAAGTACACGATGCCCAGCGGCTTGGGCCCAACGCGGAGCGGAATAAAAGTCTTGGTGCCGTCCTCCGTCACGTCTTCCCTGCGCAGATATTCCTTCAGCTCTTTGAGGAGGTCGTCGTCGAGGCGCTCGAGGGTTTCCATTTCGGTGAAGCGGCCGGTGCCGGCCACGATTTCCAGGGTCTCCTCATCGCTGACGGTAATCGCCAGCGCGGACTGCAGAGGCTCGTCGTCCGCACCCTGGCTGCGGTTGAGCGCCTCCGGGATGGCGGCCACCAGACTGCTGTGGCCGCCCAGCAAGCCTTCCATCTGCTCGAGCACGCCGAGCAGCAGATCTTCCAGGGTCTGCAGGTTGTACATTTCCGGCACCGCGTCCAGGATGTGCCGCAGGCCGCGGCGGCTCTTGTTGATGGTGTCGATCTGGCGATAGGACTTCAGCGAGGCGTCCACCCAGATGAGCAGCTTTTCCGGGCCCTCGCTTTTGTCGTGGTATCCCTGGATGTCCAGCTTGTGCAGCATCTGGCGGGGCGGCTTCTCGGAAGCGTAGCCGGTCTGCAGCAGGATCTGCACCTCGCGGTCGAAGGGGCGCACGTTGGTGACGACTTCCTCGCCGGTCATGCCAGGCATGAAGTAGTCGAGGATGACGAGATGCGGCTGCCAGGACTGTATCTTGGAGATGGCGTCCGGCCCGTTCATCGCGGTCTGGATGTCGTGGCCGTCCTTTTCGAGCAGCAGGCGCGTGGATTCAACGACTTCCTCGGTGTCGTCCACGATGAGAATCTTATGTCCCGAGGCTTTCGCTTTCTGTACTAGACGTGCCATGTTCCGGGGAAGCCATCCTCTCTCGGGGGCGCGCCTCGCGGCGCGTCATTGGGGCGCGCCTCGCAGCGCGTCATGGGGCGCGAGGCGCAAGCCCAGGAGTGGAGAGTTTGCGGCGTCTCCACGGCGTTCCTCCCAGAAATCGGCGGAAAGCGGGATGCCCACGGAAAAGAAATCACCTCCGCGGCACGCTGGCCATTGCGGAGGCTTGGCCGTGAGGTTGTCTCTGGATGAGAGGTCTCACCCCATGCTTACCGCCATTTGGGGCGGTTGTTAATACGGCGAATGTAAACGCTTCGTTGCCGATGTTGCCGAGATGTTGCCGATTTCCGCCAGGAGTCCACGGCCGGCTCCTAAAAGCGGGTGGAGATCTCCTCCGCGTAGGGGTTGCGTGAGGCCGCGATGCGCGCGCGCAGGTCGGCGCCGTTGGACATCGACTTGAGGAACGCGGCGTGGTACTCGAAGAACTGTTTGGTGGTAAAGGTCTGCCACGCGTTCACGTTGGCTTCGACGAACACGGTGACGGCTTCAACGGTGGTGGCGTCGATCTCGCGCTGAACCGCCAGCGCCAGGACCGCCTGGCGCTGCAGCACCACGTCCTTGTTGGTGCTCGTCACGACCTCCAGGAAGCGGCGCACGCGCACGCGGGCCTCGCCCGGCACGGCCCCTTCGGAGCCGATGACGCCCAGGAGCGCGATGGCTTCGCGCTTGCCCTGCAGCCTGTCAAAGTTGTTGACGATGTTGTCCGCGACCGTCTCCAGTTCGGCCGACCCAAGCGAGAGCGCGGCGAAGATGGCGGTGCGATGGGCGTCGCTGATGGGCGCGTAGTTCGTGCTGTCGATGCCCTGCATGCTCACGTTGGGGATGTCCTTGATGAACAGCACCGTGCGGCGATCCCGATCATACACCTTGAGGAGCCCGGCCTGGTTGCCCACGAAAATCCGCGGCAGATCGGTGCTGTTGAACGCGGCCCCCAGAGTGATCACCTCGGGAAGCGCCTTGTGCCTGGGCTTGGGGGTGGTGCCCAGCTTGCCGGTCGCTTTTCCAGCGGGGGGCGTCGCCTTGGCGGAGGTCGCGGTCGGCTCGGGCTTCGGAGTGGCTTGCGCGTACGCGTTGCCAGTGAGGAGCGCCAGCACGGCGGCGACCAGAGCGATGGCAGCCGCGGCACGGCGGATAGCTGCAAGAGCGGCGGATGCGGGGCGGATCACGGAGATTGGCTCCTCTGTGCTTTTGGCGTCCCATCCACTGTGCGGCGCACGCGCGGTGGAATCGG
>VGFD01000588.1 GCA_016868975.1 Armatimonadota bacterium
CTTCTTGTTGCTGGTAAAGTGGACGGCGGTGGCGGCGCCGAGGCCGGCCGCGACCTTGCCGGTGCCGTGGAAGAACGGCCCGGCCAGCATGGAAGCATTGCCCGCCGAATCGCGCACCCTCGAAAGACAGTTGCCGCGATACGTCGCGTAGGCGCCCAGCAGGCCGCCGGTGATGCCCGCCGTGGCCATCGCCGCGGGACCGCCCGCGTGCGCCAGGGCGGCCAAGATGCCGGCCCCGGTCGCGGCGCCGGTGGCCACGCTCAGCAACTGCTTGCCGGTCTTGTAGCCCACGAACACGCCGGACATCGACGCGCTGAGCGCGCCCAGCGATCCGGCGAGGCCGCCCAGATAAAATCCCTCGACGGCGGACTGAAAACCCGCCTGAAACCACGCCGGCCCGTCGAAATTCCCCTCCGTGCTGGGCTGGGGAAGCGACATCACGTTGAGCCAGCGGGCGAAACGTCCGGGCAGGGTCTTCGGCTGCTTCTCCGCCGCTGGCGCGGCGGCGGGAGGTTGCTGCGCGGGGGCCGGCTTCGCCTGGATGACCACGGCGTCGTCCGTCGCCTTCGTCCCCCCCAGGACCGGATCGGGCTGCTCGGCGGCGGCCAGGGACCTGAAGTACGCGGTATTGACGGCCTGCATGGAGGGAATGTTCACGTGCGCGGCATCCTGTCTTCGCCCGAACGCACCCAAAATGGCGCCGACGGACTCACTTCTCGTTACCGATCATCGTAGCACGCGCCCCCACACGGAGCCATAGACAGTTGTGACCGGCCTATTAACGTACAATTAACAGCCGGCCGGATTTTCCTGAAAAATTCCTGAAATCTCTACCTGTTGGTGAGGCTGGTCAGCATCGAAGAAAGGGTCGTTCCCTGATTTTGCAGCCGCGCCAGCGCCTGCTCCATCCCCAGGAAGCCTTCTGCAGCAGCACCTGGTCGCGCGCCAGCCGCTCCTCCAGCGCAGCCGCCCGCGAGGTGAGCCGCTCCAGTTTGCGCTCCATCAAGTCGATCCCGCCGAACAGGCCGCTCCCCCGCGCCGCCTGGTCCACCACCCGGTCCACCAGGCGCCCGACGCCGGTGCCCGATTTCGCGAACAATTCCCTCAGCGCGTCGGGGTTTTCGCCAAGCGCCTCGCGCAGCGCCGCGTCATCGACGTCGAGTTGCATCCCGCGGCCGGTCTGCGACGAAGGCACGATGGAAATCCCGATATCCGAAAGGCTGTTGTACTCCGATGGCTGGCCGGCCACGATGCCGTGCAGCGCGCGCTGCAGTCCGCCCGTCAGCCGGGTCACGTCGGTATTCCCCAGGAACACGCCGGCCGGCGACAGGACGGAGCTTCCTTCCAGGACGGCCGGCTCCGAATTGTCCGCGATGAATTCCATCAATTCGTTCACGCTGTCGACGAACGCCTTGATCTGGTCCACCCCGGCCGTCACGTCATGCTTGACTTCCAGGGTCGTGTCGGCGGGCGTGGTCGGCGTGGTGCCGGTCAGCGTGACGCTTACCCCGGGGATGGCGTCGGTCACCGTCAGGCTGTCGCTGGCGTGCGCCACGCCATCCACGGTGTACTGCGCCGAGGCGCCGCCGGTCGTTTCCGCGCCCACGAGGCCGGCCGCCGCGAGGAATCCCGTGCTGTCCTCACCCACCGAGATGGCGGTCGAGCCAAGCGCCTTGCGCTGCAGCACGATGCGATCGGCGGCCGCGTCGTAGCGCGCGTTTACTCCCGCCGACGAATTCGTGATGCGGCTCAGCACCCGGTCCAGCGAATCGCCGGCCTTCACCTGGATGGTCGCGTCGTTGATCTTGAAGGTGCCGGCGGTGACCGGCGCGCGCAGGGCGATGGACACGTCCTGCGTCTTGTCAATGGCCTTCGCGACCGTGCCCGCGGATTCAAGGGCGTCGTTGCCGGTGGCCGTCCCCTCGAATCCCATGGAGGAGAGCAGGCCGCCTTCCAGGTCCTTCACGGTCAGGTCGCCGCTGCCGCTGAAGCGGAACTTGTCGGCGGCGCGATCGTAGCTGAGCGTGACCGAGGGGTCGGCCTCGCTGACCGCTTCAATGACGTCCTCAATGGAGTCGGACGTGCGCCACGAGACCGTGTGGCCGTTGACTTCGAAGCTCCCGCCCTGGTACTCGACGCCGTCGACCCGCACGTCGAAGTCGGTGCGGCCCGCCTCGGTCACGTCGAATTCCAGCCCGGGCAACTCCTCCACGAAGAGCCCCTCGTTGTCGGCGCTGCGGTAGTGGACCCGCTCGCCGTCGGCCTCCACGTTGAAATCCGCGTCCACGCCCACCTCCTGGGCGTGGCGGCCGATGGCGTCCCAGAGGCCGACCTGATCCTGGCCAAACACGATGGGATCGGCGCCCGGCAGGTCGTTGCGCAGCGACAGCACGCCCTCTTCGAAGGACGCCGTGACCCCGACGTCCACCGCGTTCACGGTGTCGACGAAGTCGTTGAGCGACGACTCCTGGTCGATGATGAAGGAAGCCCCGTTGATTTCGACCGCGCCGCCCCAGGTCAGCCCGGGGAACGCGTCGGAGAGCGGCCGCTCCGGATCCAGCGCGAGGGTGGCCGAGCGGGCCACCGTGTGGGTCGCGACGTTGGCCACGTCGATCGCGTAGGGGCCGGCCGCCAGGGCGTCCGGGTCGGCGACGCGCACGCTTGCGCTGGTTCCCCGCACGTTGTCTGTGCCGGTGTGGGTGCCGTCCTCCTCAAGCGTTGCGGTGGCCAGCGTCTTCGCGAATCCCGCCCGGGTCAGCGCCGACTCGGTGTTCACCCGGGAAAGCCCGCTCGCGCCGTCCATGTGGCCCTGCGCGCCCAGCGACTGGACCTGGATCTTGTACGAGCCGAGCGTGGGATTGCCGGTCACGGTGGCCGTCGCCACGCTGGGGCCGCTGAAAGAAACCTTCGGAATCAGAAAGCCGCTGCTGGAAAGGAGCGGGTTGAGCGCGCTGCCCACGGCCAGAACCTTGGTGTTCAACGCCTGGTCGTGATGAGCCGCTTCGAGAGGGCCGTCGCGTCGGCGGTCAACTGGCGGATGGGCGCGCGCTGAACGTTAATCATGCGCTTGATGATGCCCTGGGTGTCCAGGCCAGACACGAGTCCGCCGAGCAGGTTGGAGCTACCGATGGAATCCATTCCGCAACCTTCTCCACGGGCGGCCTTCATGGCGCCCAATGCCTCATTTTATCCTGTTGAGGCGGCGGATGTCAATTCCGGGCGAGGCAGGGGGGCTTCCGGCCAGGGCGTTGAATCGACTCCGTGTGCGAATTTTCTGGCTTGCGCTCGCGCTGATTCTTCTGATGGCGCTGACGCCCGCCTGTGCGGCCACTTCGACCGCCACCATCACCTTGAGCAGCGGCGGCCTGACCATTACGACGCAGAGCGGCTCGGTGGATTTCGGCACCATCGCCCTGACCGGCGACGTGGTCACGGACGCGGACGTTACGACTACACTCCGCTGGCCGGCGGTTTTTCTCTGACCATCCCCGCCACCC
>VGFD01000589.1 GCA_016868975.1 Armatimonadota bacterium
CTGGCGCGGAGCGTGCGGGCGCTGGGACCGGCGGCTCCGCGCGTGCGGCGCTCCGTGGCGGACGCGGCACGCTCTGCAGCGCAGGACGAGGAGCAGCCGGCGCGGCTCCCCCCGCCTCGACGGCCGTCGTCGCGGTGCCCGACGCCGGTCCCCCGCGGAACAGTCGCACGCCCCGCGCCCAGGCGACCTTCCCCACAGCCACCGCCCTCCTGGCGGCCCCTGCCGCGGTGACGACCTGCAAGCTCGCGGTGCCAAGCTCCGTCAGGGTCCCCTCGGTGTCCCCACGCATCGCCTTGTCCGCCATGCGCTGGAGGCTGTGGTTCGCCCCCAGAGTCGCACACGTGCCGAACGTGTCCGTATAGTATGCGGCCTCGTTCCAACCCTGCGACGACTGCTCAGCCTCGCGCCCCCGCTCGAACTCCGCGCGCATTTCCTCCTGCTTGTAGTGGCCGTAACGCGCCCGCGCCCACGGGTTCCCCTGCCGGGCCGCCGCCTGCAGCTGCCGCACGTACTCCGCGCGATCCCCGTTGTTCTTGACTTGCGCTCGCTCCAGCGACGCGATGAATGTCTTGCGCCCATCCGGTCCGATCGTCTCCGCCATTGGATGCCTACCTCCTGCGTATCTGGTAGGCCCATTCTAGGGTGGCGAAATGAACGGCCCGCGCAAGAGATGTTGCCGGCCATTTACAACGGTGTAAACAATCCTCGATCGATTGTTACAAATTTCAGTTGGATGTCACACGCTCAGTGTGTGGCGGAGCGGTTGAACAGCGTTACCAGAGGCGAAGATAATAGTGCGAGCCGCTGGGCAGCGCCGTGGCGTTTCCCAGCATGTCGAGCTCGAAGTAGCGGACCCGGCGACCGTCCGGAGGCGGCTTTCCGTCCACGCTGATTTCCGCCTGGACGTACTTTGGATACAGTAGACCGCGCACGGCAACCGACTCGATGCGGACGTCCTGGGCAGCCTCCAGGCGCTGCGCGGTAGTCTGGACGGATTCTTTGCCCCGCGCGTCGAGCACGGGCGCCGAGTAGTCCGCCTTCAAGCGGAGCAGCATGGTTTTGCGAGCCTGGTCGGGGAGCGCGTGGCCGTGCAGGTACCGTAAGGCGAGCAGCGCCACCACACCAATGACCAGGAGCCAGCGCGTCGGCTTCACTTGATGTTGTCCGTGGGCCTGGATTCCGCGTGCGACGCGTGATCGCCCAGGACTGCAACCACAAGCATGGCTCTTTTGGACATGGCGTCACTTCCCTGTACGATACTCCGATGCATACCGAGTCGAATCTGTGAAATCCTTCGGGCTGAGCCAGGAATCGGACTCGCTTGCTCAAAGGTCATGCGCATGGGATTTCGGGAGTTCAACAAGGCAATGGTGATGCTGTGGCGGCTCGGCCTGGGCCGCGCGGTGAACGTCTCCCCGTCGGTCGGCGGCCGGATCCTGGTCCTGACCACGACCGGGCGCAAGAGCGGCCTTCCCAGGCGGACGCCGTTGAACTTTCACCGCGACGGCGACGAGGTGTTCGTGCTCGCCGGCTACGGGGCGAGCAGCGACTGGTACCGCAACCTGCAGGCGACGCGCGAGGCCGAGGTCTGGCTGCCGGACGGCCGCTGGCGGGTGCGTGCGAGACCGCTGCGCAAGGACCGTCTGGCCCGTTTGCGGCAGGTACTGGTGGACAGCGGGTTTGCCGCCCCGATGTTCGCGGGGATATGGCCGCGCAGTGCTTCCGACGAGGATCTGGCCAGAGGCACCGAGGCGTTTGAGGTCGTGCGGCTGACCCTGGTAGAGAAGATGCCCGGCAGCCCGGCCGACCTGCGCTGGGTCTGGGGCGCCGCGCTGGGCGCTGCCGCGGGGGTTGCGGTGGCACGACGCGTGTTTCGATGGTAGGCGTGAACCCTGCCCGGTTTTGCGCTACGCAGGCCGCAGCAGGAACAGCCGTGGTTTGCGACCCCCGCAGCGGCCCAGGTAATCTCGATAGCCCGGGTACATTTCCACGAAGCGGTCGAACAGGCGGTCCCAGTCCTGAGGCGGCGCGGGCTCGGCGTGGACGTTCACGTGCTGCGACCATACTTCGATTTCGGCATTCGGGTTCGCCAGCAGGTTGGCCGTCCAGGCGGGATGGTGGGACTGGCCGAAATTCGTTCCCACCACCGCGAACGCTGCACCTTCGCGGACGTACAGCAGCGGGGACGTGCGCCGCGCGCCGGATTTTGCGCCTACCGTGGTGAGCAGCAGCGCGGGCAGGCCGTACAGCCTGCCTATGAGATTGGTGCGGCGCATGAGCCAGGGATCGATCATCGGGCCGAGCACCCGATAAACGCGGGCAAATAAGCGGGTGCGGCCGATCACGCGCAGCGCGCGGGTCATCGGCGTGGCGCGCAGGCGAGCCTCCGCGGCGGCGATTTTTTCCAGCGAGTCCGTCACGGCGTGCCCTTCAGCGTCCCGCTTTGCGCGTCCCACAGACGGGTCGGCTGGCCGCTGCCTGCGGTTACCAGCGTCGTGCTGTCCGGTGAAAACGTCACCACGGGACTCATTCCGAGCGGAACCCTGTTTTCTTGCGTGAACACGTTCTGTCCCCACTTGTATCCCCCGCTCAGGCTCGACACCGAGAGCGCGGCCTCGCCCTCGAGTTCGCCCACCGCGGCCACCAGCGCGCGATCCGGGCTGACCGCCGCGTTGGTCGAGGTATTGCCCACCGTGCAGTAGCCAAGCTCCTTGCCGGTGGCCGTGTCGTACGGCACAACCACGCCATCTGGCGGCTTTGAGATGGTCGAGCCCATGAGCAGCACCACGCGCCCGTCCGGGGAGAAGCGCACGTTTGTGATGCCACCCCACATGCCGCCATTCTTGATGGTTCGCAACGAGCGCGCGGGAGCGACGCTCCACAGCCGGATCTCCCACTCTCCTTTGGCTGCCGCCACCAGCGTCCCGTCTGAACTGATGTCCCACACGCGTCCGATCCGACGGTCGGCACCCGACACGGTCGCCTGGCCGTTTGGCCGCACGCGCCAACGCTGGATGCCCCGACCGTTCCGCAGCGTGGTCACCAGGGTCCGCCCGTCCGCGGTGAAGGCCAGGGGCGACTGCGCGGAGGCCATCCGCATCAAGACCTTGCCGCTGCCTCTGGAGATGAGCGCGACGCCCTCGCGGGAGGCGCAGGCCAGCAGATCGCCGTGCGGCTGGACAGCAAGCCTGAAGATTGCTGCCCGTGGCCCGAAGACCCGCGCCTTCACTCCACTTCCCAGGGACACGGCGCCGTCCTGGTGGCCGAGGATGAGCGTCTCGCCGGCAAAGACCGCTGCGGTCGCCCCCAGTTGCGCTGGCGCGGCGGGGATGGCCAGGGCGGCGAGCAGCACGACGAGGAGCACGAGAATGCGATTCATTGCGGGGAAAATTGGGCGGGCGCCGCCGATGTCCTTCGGGCGGAGGGGCGGGGAGGACGCTGGAGCGGGGCGGGGAAGTCAGGCCAACCCTGGACCCAC
>VGFD01000590.1 GCA_016868975.1 Armatimonadota bacterium
CACGGCGATCCCCACGTGCCCCGCGGCGGGCGCCGATACCTACAGCAAGGGCTACAAGAAGCGCGACGGAGCCTACCGTATCATTTGCACGGGAACGCATCATCGCGAGGCGGGTCTGCGCGACGGACACCCGGTGGCCGACTCGCGCTGGGGGCTGCGCACCGAGAATGGCTCTCTGTACCACTGGTGGCCGGATCGGTATGAGGCCCAGTTGTTGGATGTACAGGCGAAGGGCGACAGCGCCCGGGTGAAAGTACGCGAAACATCCGCGTACGAGGGAGAGGCGCCGGTCGAAAAGGACGCCACACTCGAGCTCGCCTGCAAGGATGGGAAGTGGACGCTCCAGGACGGCAGCGACAGCGTTCTGTCGGGCGCGCTCACCGCGCTCGGAAAATCGGAGCAGAGCGGCCCGTCGGCAACGGTGGAAAAGGCGGCGTGCCACCAGAATTTGCAGCGGCTGGCCACGGCGCTGGAGATGTGGTCGTCGGATCACGACGGCGGCTACCCCGCGTCGCTGAAGGAGGTGGCGCCCCGGTACCTGCGGCGCCAGCCGACCTGTCCGGCGGACCCGAAGTGCGGCCTGCCGCAGTACGAGCTGTCCCAGGATCAGACGGCGTTTGCGCTGGCGTGCAACGCGCATCAAGACGTGTGCGTGACCAATCGGGCCGGAGTGCGTGACCTGCACGGGCTCTCCGCCACTTCGGAGGGATTATGACCGGCGCAAAGACGAAACCGCGGAAAGGAAATGGCAAGACCGAGTCAGTCGGCACTCTGTTGACGATCGTCATTCCGGTGTACAACGAGCGCGACAACGTGGAGCAGGTCATCGAGCGGGTCAAGACGGTCGAATTACCCGAGGGCATGCAGCGCGAGATCGTGGTGGTCGACGACGGCTCGACCGACGGCACCAGCGACGTGCTGCGGCAATTTAACGAGGACCCGCTGGTGCGCGTGCACTTTTCGGTGATCAATTTCGGCAAGGGCGCCGCGACCCGCATTGGCTTCAAATACGCGAAGGGCGACATCGTGCTCATCCAGGACGCCGATCTGGAATATGACCCGTCAGAATACGTGCGTTTGCTGGAGCCAATCTTGCGCGGCGACACTGACGTGGTGTTCGGCTCCCGCTTCCTGGGCCGCGCCGATCGCATGCACGTGCTGCACGTGATCGGCAACAGGCTGCTCAATATTACGAATAACCTGTTGTTTGGCGCCAGCCTGACCGACTGCTACACCTGCTACAAGATCATGCGGCGTCCGGTGCTTGACGGGATGCGCCTGAAAGCCCACGGCTTCGAGCTGGAGGCCGAGCTGACCGCAAAGATCCAGAAGAACGGCTACCGCATCGTGGAGCTGCCCATCAATTACCGAGGTCGCACGAAAAAAGAGGGCAAGAAAATCCGCAAGCTGGACGGCTTCCTCGGGGTGCTCAACCTGCTCCGGTTCCGATTTTTCGACTGAGCTGGAGTGACCGCGCACGCTACCGTGCGCGGTGTCCGTCCCTGACACGCTACCGTGCGCGGTGTCCGTCCCTGACACGCTACCGTGCGCGGTGTCCGTCCCTGACACGCTACCGTGCGCGGTGTCCGTCCCTGACACGCTACCGTGCGCGGTGTCCGTCGGCGACGGGAACGCCTGATTGTTGCATTCAGGAAAACGCCTCCCACAGGCGGCGCTCCTCGGCCGGGAAATAGGCGGTCGGCGGCACGCTTTCCTGGTATGCTTCGAACTGATCGAGAAATCCCTCGGGATCGTCGTCGAATTTCTGGCCTATGGAATCGTCCGCGCGCTGCAGGCGCTCGAAGCGCAGTTTTTGCACGATGAGCGCGGTGATGCGGATGCCGTCGGCGTCTTCGGGGCGGATGAAATCTCCCGGGATCGGCGCTTGCTGCAGATACTCCCAGGCGTCGGGTCGCTGCAAGCTGACGACGACGTGAAATTGAAGGGCGGCGATATCTGCGCGGCCGTCTGGCGGCGGCGTGGGGGGAGGCTCGGGAAGTGGCGGCACCTTATCGGTGCGGCTGGCCGACTCCCACAGGTTTCTTGCCCGCTCGACTTCCTGCTTCAAGGCCGGTAGATCCTCGCGCGTGAAAGAGCCTTCCATGCGCTCGACGACCAGGCCGCGGGCATTCTCGCAATGGGGCAGCACGTATCCCAACATTTTCCACACTTGCTCGGGAATCGCGTCGTCGTGGCCGTCCAGCCAGAATTCACGGCCGCTTTTCAACCAGTTGGCGCGGCTCGGCCGCCCACCGCTCACGTGGAGTTGGAGCACGCGCTCGACCGGCAGGGCCTCGATATAGGTTTTCCAGTCGAGGCCATAGTTCACGCAGTGGGTGTACACGTTGTGCACGTCGAGCAGGAGCCAGGCGCCGCTCTCTCGGACGAGCCGCGCGAGAAAGCGAGCCTCTTCGTCCGGCGGACCGAGTGAGAAATACCACGCCGAATTCTCGTAGCCGACGTAAGGAGTCAGCGTTCTCAAGGAGCGGATCGATTCTGTCACCGCGTGAAACACCGCGGGATGGTGTGGCAGCGGCAGCGGAAGCACGGCGTGCATGCCGCTGTGGCGGGTGTAGCCGAGGTGGTCGAGGTGCCAGGAGAAATTCAGGCGCGCATGGCTTTTTCGCAGCATGTCCAGCCAGCGTGTTTCCTCTTGCGCGTCAGCCGGGTGCGAGGAAACCGTGCCGGGAGAAATCCCCAGGCCGTGTGCCACGATGGGCAGGCGGTGCCGCGCCGCGGACTCCGCCAGCACGTCGGCGAATGCGTTGAAGCGGAGGCTGCCGTCGGGGGGGGCGCCCCAGGCAACCTCGGGGGCAATTTCCACGTAATCGACGGACGGTAGCAGCGTTTCCAGCATCTCGTGGGTTTCCCAATCGGCGTGCAACGCGAGGCCTACACCCAGGGGGGCGAGAGCGGGGGAATCAGCCACGCTGGGATTTGCGATCGAGGAAACGTCCGCCGCGACCCGGGCTGGCCGCCATGCCGCAGGTCGGGCACGAATCCGGCTCCGCCGGGATGCGGCAAGTCGGTGTGGCCCTCTTGTGCCTCTCGGCAAGGTCGTCCACGAAACCGGGCGTGTTGATGCGCGCCATCCCGCAGTCGACGGCGGGGCTGTCCGGCGTGATGCGGCTGCCGGTGCAATCAAGCGCCGGGGGCGACGGAGACTTCGGTGCGACGGATGGACTCGGATGCGGCGAATTCACCGGAAGTTCGCAGGAAGTCTCCGGAGGCGCCCCGGGCCGGACAAGCGCCGCCCAGGACGCCACGATGGCCAGCACTGCGCCGGAAATGCTGACCTCAAGCCACTCGCGACGAGTCATCGGGATTTCCCGTGGCGGGTGGCGAGGCGGTCGGTAAAGGTGCCGGCGCGGGTCTTCGGCGGCTCGATGTAGGCCATCCCACAGGCGGGCGCCGGCCCTTCCGGCGGCTTCTCGGAAAGCCCACCGCAGCCGTGGCGGTACATCTTCTT
>VGFD01000591.1 GCA_016868975.1 Armatimonadota bacterium
GAAATTCCCAGCGTGGGGAGCAGCGGAATGGCGTCTTCGTCTTCCTGCTCCTGCTCCTCCACCGAGAGGACGCGGCCGAAGTCCATCTCCAGCTTGCGGCGGGCAATGTAAAGCGACGCGGCGCGAATCGTGCCCTCCAAGACACGATCCCCCTCACCCAAGACCTTGAAAGTAAAGGTGCCCACCCACGTCCCTCCAGGCGATGTATATCACGACGGAAGTGGCGAAGTAAAGGCAAGTAGCCCAACTGAACGCGTGCAACGGCGCCAGCGCCGCGCATCCGCACTGGGCGGAATCGCGTACCAGCGCCGAGGGCTCGTACAGCAGGAGCGCGAGGACAGGCAGCGCCTCCACCTTGTCCGCCTCGGCCGCGCGCAAAGCCGCTTCCAACCGAACCTCGTAGGATGGGTGCGACAGGAGACGTGTCGCCACCTCCCCGACTTCACTCGAGCGCACCCCGTGCAACTCCGCAAGAATGCGCCGGGCCGCGTCCGCATTGCGCTCCGCTTCCAGGCGCAGGCGCTCGCAGGCGAGGCGGGGCAGGGCGCGGCTGCCCAGCGCGGCCAGGGCGCCAATGGCCGTCACCGCGAGCACCGTGTCGGGATGGTTGCAGAGCCGCTCGATTTCCGGACAGGCCTCCCGCGCCCCCAGGTTCTGCAGCGCCGTCACCGCGGCCGCCGCCACGCGCCCGTCGGGATCCGCCAGCAGGGGCTTCAGATGGCCGATCGCGCTCTCGTCGCCGCTCAGCCCCAGGGCGGTGGCCGCGGCGCGGCGCTTGTCGGGGGAGGGGTCGAGGAGGGCGGGCAGCAGCGGCCGGATGCCAAGCGCGGCGCGCACCTGGCTGGCGCGGAAGAAGTCCTTGAACGACGGAATGGCGGGGGCTCCCTTCCACGGGAGGAACAGCTCCTGGCAGCGAGAATCAACGGCGACTGCTTTTGAAGAAGGTGTTGTAATGACCGTTGAAACCGCTACAAAGACGCTGGTCCACTACTCGGTGCAGGATGGCGTGGCCGTCCTGGAGATGGACGATCCGCCCGCCAACACGTACACCCACGACATGATGCGCCAGTTGGACGAGGCCATCCTGCGCGCGCGCATGGACGACGGCGTGCACGTCATCGTGCTGCGCGGCAAGGGCGACAAGTTCTTCTCGGCCGGCGCCAACATCTCCATGTTGCAGACTGTGACGCCGCGCTTCAAGTACTTCTTCTGCCTGCACGCCAACGAGACGCTCAACCGCCTGGAGCAGACGCCCAAGCTGGTCATCGCGGCGCTCAACGGCCACACCGTGGGCGGCGGCATGGAGATCGCAATGGCCTGCGACCTGCGCGTGGCCCGTCGCGACGCCGGCAAGATCGGCCTGCCCGAGGTTTCCCTTGGCGTGTTGCCCGGAACCGGCGGCACCCAGCGCCTGGTGCGCATCGTGGGGAAGTCGAAGGCCATCGACCTGATGGTCACCGGCCGCGTGTTCTCCTTCGACGAGGCGCTTGACCTGGGCATCGTGGACCAGGTGCTTGACCCGGATAACTTCATGGAGCAGGTGCTGGCCTACGCGAAGCAGTTCGTGCCGCCCAACAAGGCGAGCAAGGCGGTGGGCCTCATCAAGCGCTCGGTGCAGACCGGCGCCGAACTGCCCTTCCAGGACGCTCTGGCGCTCGAAAGAGAATTGCAGCAGCAGCTTTTCCAGAGCGACGACGCCAAGGAAGGCCTCAGCGCCTACGTGGAAAGACGCACCGCGAAGTTTCAGGGAAAGTAGCCGGTGGGCAGCGCTCAAGACCGCGACTTCATGCTCCACGCCATTGAGGTGATGCGCAGGGCCGGCGTGGTGGACAAGACGGGCGGTCCCTTCGGGTGCGTCATCGTGCGGGACGGCGAGATCCTGGCGGCGGCGGGCAACCGCGTGATGTCCGACCACGATCCCACGGCCCACGCCGAGGTCACCGCGATCCGCGAGGCCTGCAAGAAGATCGGCTCGCACGACCTGTCCGGCGCGGTCATGTACACCAGCTGCATGTGCTGCCCGATGTGCTACGCGGCCGCGTTCTGGGCCCGCGTCGACAAGATCTACTATGCGTCGACGTGCGACGACTACGCGGATCTGTTCGATGACGTCGCCATCTACACCGACATGGACCGGGAACTCCACGAGCGCAAGCTCCGTCCCGAACAGCTCTGCCACCCGGAGGCTTCCGCGGTGTGGCAGGAGTTTCGCGCCATGCCGGACGGGGCGAGGTACTAGGCCGGTCTCCGCTCAAAAGTACGGTCTAGAAGCGCGGCCGTAAAGCCGCGCTTCTAGATCTAGATCGAGGCGCTCACTGTCTTGTGCTGACGGGCGAAGCCCAGGATCTGCACCGCCTGATGGGCCGTCGGCTGCATGCGGAGGACGCCGAACGTCTGGCCGTTGCGCGCCACAATCTGCTGAACAACGGCGTCGACCGCGATCACGTTGTCAATCTCGCACAGGACCTTGATCTGCAGCGTCTCGTTCTCGGCGATCGTCTCAGTGGTGAAGAAGCCGGCCCGGAAGGGCCCGAGCGTGCGCGACATCAGGCGCATGTCCTGGAGGGCGCCTGAGCGGCGCGCGAGCAGGATTACGACGCGATCCAGCGTGCAGACGTCGTCGGGGATCTCCACGGCGGAGGGTGGCGCCGCGAGCAGGCTGCGCACCAGCATCACCACCGCCTCGATGAATCTGGCCAGTATTGCGAGGAGCGTTTGTCTGTCGTGCATTGATGTTCTCCAAGATCTGACTCTTAGAGAATAGTTTCAAAAGGCGCCGCATTCGGTAATCCCGTACACAATTCTGAGGAACCTCTGGATGGGAGTGACGCGGCTCACGGAAGCTCGTCCAGGCGGGGATCGCCATGGTGAGCCATTGAGTCGCGGCCGCACGATCGGGTCAACGCAGGGCGCTCCGACAACGGCCGGCCGCGCGGTGCCTCGCTGACGTGAGGTGAATCATAGACGGACGGCTCGCGGTCCGCCCCCGCCCGGTGTCTTCCGCACCAGGAAGGGGGAATTGATGGCCTTCCGCAACCGCGAAGGCGACGACGAGGACGACGTGACGGCCTCGTACTTGCTCCGCGTGCTGGGACTGTAGTGCGCATCGCCCTTCTGCTGATCCTGGCCGCCACCGCGGTCGCCGTCGCCACGCCGCCCAGACTCGTGGGTGAGAGGCGCGTGGTGGCGCTCTCTCGGGACGGCGGTCAGGCGGTGGACCTCTCCGGCGGCAAAGTCCGCCTGCTTGACGCGCGAACCGGCGCGACAAAGAGGACGTGGCCTGCTGCTGAGATGCTCTGGGCGGCCGTCGATGGCCCGAGCGTCGTCGCGGCAAGCAAAGGCGAGATCTTCGTGTTGACCAGTGGGGACCGCTGGCCGATCAACGTAACAACAAACAACAACGCGCCGCATTGTCCCCCGGGGGATCGGTGTGTTACAATAGGGCGTCT
>VGFD01000592.1 GCA_016868975.1 Armatimonadota bacterium
GCTGTTCAACTACTTCGTGATCGTGGCCCACGAGCGGGACATGCTGCGCGAGGAGGCCAAGAGCCGCGCCAAGGCCATTGTCACCGTGCTGGCCGCGGCCAGCGAGAACGCCATCGCGTCGCTGAACACCCACGACCTTCAGCTTGCCGCCGACCAGGTGAAGCAGCTCAAGGACGTGGACGACGTCGCGGTCATCAACCGCGAGGGCGCCGTCGAAGCCGGCTCGGACATCGAGACGGTGGGACGCAAGCTTGACGAGCCCCTGGTGACCGCCGCGCTGACCAGCGGCCAGCAGCAGGAGGATTTCAACGCCACCGGCAGCGGCACGCTTACCATCGTCGAGCCGGTGAAAATCGGGGACAAGACGGCCGGCGCGGTGAAGATCGTGCTCTCCCTGTCCCACCTGCGGGCGGCACTGGCGGCGTCCCGCAACTACATTTTCGCGCTCACCGCCGTGCTGGTGGTGGGGGCGGTCGCCTTCATGTTCTGGCTGGCCGACTTCTTCACCGGGCCCATCCTGGCGGTCGCGAGCACGGCGCGGAAGGTGGCCGGCGGCGACCTCGAGCGCAAGGTAAAGGTCGTTTCGTCGGACGAAATTGGCGTGCTGGCCGACAGCATCAACGAGATGTCGGCCCGCCTGAGGGGCATGATCGACCAGGAGCGGGCCGCCCGCGAGAAGCTGCAGCACCGCGTGGAGGAGCTTCTGCGGCTGGCGGAGCGGGTCTCGGGCGGCGAGCTGACCGTGCCGCCCGCGCCGGAGGGGACCGACGAGATGGGGCGGCTCAGCGCCGGCTTCAACGACATGGTGCGCAACCTCCGCCTCAACATGGAAACCCAGCGGGCCACGCTCTACGAGCTGGAGGAGTCGTCCCACGCCCTGGCCGAGGCCAACCGCCAGCTCAAGGAGCTGGACCGCCTCAAGAGCGAGTTCCTCAACACCGTCTCTCACGAGCTGCGCACGCCGCTCACCTCGATCAAGGCGTTCTCTGAAATTCTGCTGGACAACGACGGCGATGACAGGGACACGCAGCGCGAGTTCCTCGGCATCATCAACCAGGAGAGCGACCGCCTTACCCGCCTGATCAACAACCTGCTGGATCTGTCGCGCATCGAGGCCGGGCGCATGCAGTGGGAGATGGAGCCCATCCGCCTGCGCGAGGTGACCGACGCCTGCGTGAACGCGACCCGCGCCCTGGTGGAGAAGAAGGGCCTGAGCATGACCGTGAAGGTGCCCGACGACATCGGCACCGTGGGGGATCGCGACAAGTTGATCCAGGTGGTCACCAACCTGATTTCCAACGCCGTGAAATTCACCGACAGCGGCGGGTCGATCACCCTTTCCGGCGCGAAAATCGGGGACGAGCTGAGCCTCTCGGTGATCGACACCGGGCGCGGCATTCCCAGGGAATATCACGAGAAGGTTTTTGAGAAATTCCAGCAGGTCGACACGTCCTCCACTCGCGAGATCAAGGGCTCCGGGCTCGGCCTGCCCATCGTGAGGAGCATCGTGGAGGCGCACGGCGGCACGGTGAAGCTCGACAGCGAGCCGGGCCGGGGCAGCACCTTTACCGTGGTGATTCCGGCCGCTGACTTGAGCCACCTGAAGACCCGCGCGGTCGATCCCGCCGAGGTGCTGGCCGCCGTGCAGGCGGCGTTTCCGCAGAGCGCGTCGGCCGAGCCGCCGCCCACTGAATGGGTGGAAGTGGAAAAACCGGGCGAGTCCGGGAAAAACCGCCGCATCCTGGTGGTGGACGACGAGCCCACCATCATGCGCGTGATGCGCCACATCCTGGAGTCCGAAGGCTACACCGTCCTGGAGGCGGCCAACGGAATGGAGGCGCTGGCGCGGGCTCGCGAGGAGCGCCCGGACCTCGTGCTGCTCGACGTGTTGTTGCCCGACATTGACGGATTTGAAGTGCTCGAGCGCATGCGCAGGGATCCGCAGACCGCGGATTTGCCGGTCGTCGTGCTCAGCATCCTGGAAGCCAAGGAGCGCTCTTTCCGGCTGGGCGCGCAGGATTATTTCAACAAGCCCATCGATCGCGGCAAACTGGTGGAAACGGTGCAGGCGCTGCTCGGGGAAGGCAACCAGGAGATCAAGATCCTGGTGGCCGACGACGACCCCCACATTTTGCAGGCGGTCGCCTCCATGCTCAGCAGCCGCGGCTACCGCGTGATCACCGCGCGCGACGGCCTGGAAGCGGTGGTCAAGGCGCGCGAGGAGATCCCCAACCTGCTGGTCCTCGACCTGTACATGCCGGAAATGGACGGCTTCGAGGTCATCCGCAAGCTGCGCGCCTGGGACCAGACCAGCCACATTCCCATCCTGGTGCTGACCGCCTCGGATATCGCGCTCGACGAGGCGCGGGCATTGACGCTGGGGGCGGCGCGCTTCATGAACAAGCCTTTTTCAGAAAATGAGCTGGCGCGCATGGTGCGCGAGGCGCTGACTCGGGTCATCGTGTCGAAGAGCGCGGTGGAAAAGGCGGCCGAGGGCCGCGGCTTTACAGTCGGGTAAGGCTTCGGGGAGGAAAGAATGGCCAAAAAAATCCTGGTGGCGGATGACGAGCCGTACGTGCTGCGCTCGATCGAGTACACCCTGTCCAAAGCGGGCTACAACGTCGTCACCGCGGTGGACGGAGAGGAAGCCTACACGCGCATCAACGCGGAAAATCCGGATCTCGTGTTTCTCGACATCCAGATGCCCAAGATGGATGGAAACTCCGTCTGCAAAAAGCTGCGCGAGGATCCGGAAAAAAAGGACCTGTACATCATCGTCATCACCGCGAAAGGGCAGGAGTCCGAGCGGCTGTTCTCGCTGGAGTGCGGGGCCAGCGAATATATCACCAAGCCGTACAGCCCGCGCAAGATGCTCGAGCGGGTAAAGGAGATTCTCGGCGAATGACCGACCCCGAGGTCCCCCAGGCGTCGCCGCTGCGCCTCCAGGATCTGGTGGGAGCCGACGTCGTCGCGGACCTGCTCT
The DNA here is from genome assembly GCA_016868975.1 of Armatimonadota bacterium. Taxonomy (GTDB): domain Bacteria; phylum Vulcanimicrobiota; class Xenobia; order RGZZ01; family RGZZ01; genus VGFD01. The sequence goes on from VGFD01000592.1 coordinate 2,984, forward strand.
CCTCGCTGCCGGGCCCGCGGGCGGTGCTGGTGGATCGCGCCGGGGTGGTGATTGCCGGCGGCCTGTGGACCGCGGAGGCCGCCACCGAATATCCGGTGGCTTACCGGGAGCTCTCAAGCGAGATGGCGGCCGCGCTGCGTGACGCAAAGGATGAGCTGACGCTGACCTCGGATCTCCCGCCGCACGCCATCGCCGGCGCTCCGGTGCGGCTGCGCCACGAGGTGCTGGGCGGCGTTTTCGTGGGGCCGGCCGACGCGGCCTCCGTCCGGTTCGCGAAGGCGTACGCGCGGATGATCGAGCGCTGGGCGCAGGCCTCCTACGAATTGCAGAGCACCGTGGCCGAGCTGGTCTGGCGCTACGAGGAGCTGTCGGTGCTCTACGACGGCGCGGAAACCATCGTCTCGGTGATGGACCTCGACGAGGTGTCACGGCGCATTCTCGAAAAGGCGCGCGACATGCTGGACG
>VGFD01000593.1 GCA_016868975.1 Armatimonadota bacterium
GCGATGGTGTTGGGGATGGAGATCGGATCGACGACTGGAGGCGGATCACCGGATGCCAGCGACGCTGAAGGAGAGGCGGACGCACCGGGCGCCGCGCCCGGGCTGGGCGTCATGCCGGTTACCTCCGGCTCGGTGGACGGCGTGGCGGTGGGGTTGCGCGCCAGCACCGCAACCGAGCGCGTCAGCATGCGCTGCACGATCTGGCGGTGGCGCTGGCGGTTTTCCAGCAGTCCCGCGGAGTGGATGAGGCGGACGTGCAGCCCGAAATATCCGAATACCGCGATGCTCAAAAACAGCAGCGCCACCATGCACTCGGCCAGGGTGAAGCCGCGGCGGCGGAGGCGGGCCAGGGCCTTGCGGATGAACTGAATGCGGCTCACCACTTGTACCTCCCGACCACCGCGAAGCGGCGCGTGGGGGGCGCGGCGTCGGGGCCCTCCCGGTAGAGGGCCGCGGCCAGGTATCTGGGGTCGAGCAGCAGGTCGTTGCCCTCCGCGTCCTTCACCAGGACCTCGTTGCCTGGGCTGTCCTCGATTTCCGCGGTGAGCGCCCAGCCCAGCCCGCCGGGCAGCACCTGCCAGCGCTCGCCGTCGAACACGCCCAGCACCAGCGCCTCTTTAGCCTCGTATGCCGTTTCCTGGTCCCAGGGCGGCAGCCCCAACTGGCTCTCGACAAGCACCGGCGCGCGCCGCACGCGGAGGAAGGTGAACAGGCGCGTCCCCAGCGTGGCCACGCAGTCCGCGCCGTAGGGCTCGCCGGCGAAGGAGGCCAGGCCGGTGAGATCCCCCAGGGCGGTGACGTCCCAGAGGATTTCCGGACGCGCGGGGAGGCGGTCCCAGGCGCCGCCGGCTTGGTTCGGGAGCTCCATGGTGAGCGCGGGGAGGCTGCCGCCCAGGTCGGTGTTGGGAAAGTGGCCGTCGATTCCGAAGTTGGTGAGGCCGGCCGGGAGCGCGTCCCCGGTTTCGTGCAGCGCGATGTCGTCCTCGAGCTGGAAGAGGCCCTTGGAGGCGCCGGGGACGTCGCGCGCCTTCGTCCAGCCATTCGACTCCCCCACCAGCAACGCGCGCGCGTTGCCGTCTTGCAGCGCGTACACGCGGCCGCCCGCCCAGCACAGCGTGCCGGTGTCGGGACGGGGCCCCGAGGCGATGGTGGGGACGGCGCGCGGATTGCTCACCTGCATCAGGTCCACCACCTTCTCCCAGCCGCTGCTGCGGTTGTCCCAGGCCAGCACGGCGGGCGCCTCGTACCTCGTGGCCTCGCTGACCACGGTCCACTCTTCCCCCACCCGCAGCAACTGGGGGCCCTGCCACAGGGTGTGGATGGCGTGGCACAGCAGCCGCTCGCCGTCCGCCGCCAGCGCGGTGCCGGTGATCGAGTACCACTCGATGGCCGGGCCCGCGTACTCGGCGTCGCCGGTGTACGACTCGGGCACGTGGGAGCCGAGCGAGACGCCCGGATCTTCAATGGCGAAAGGCTCCAGGGCCGTTCCCTGGAGCGCGAGGTAGCCGACGTGGCGGGCCTCCGGGAAGGTCGGCTGGGCGGCATTGCCGGCCGGGGCGGTGATCGCGGGAACCGGTGGCTGCGCGCCGGGCACGTCGTAGAAGGTGAACAGCGGGCCGTCCCGGGCCGCGAGCCAGCGGTTGGTGCTGGGCGCCGCGCCGAGGGTGCGCCACTCCAGCGCGCCGTCCAGCACGGCAAGGTTGCCGTCGGCGGTGTACGCGAACAACAGCGCCTCGTAGCCCGTGGGAGGATCCGGCACCAGGGCCGCCTCCTCCACGATGAGGTGCGCCGGCTCGCTGGATCCGCTGGAGCGCCCCCACCCGGAAACGTCCCAGAACAACCCGCTGTTTTCGGCGTCGCGGAAGGGCGCCACGCTGACCTCCCAGGACGCGCCGGTCAGGGTCCCCCGCACGGTCGCTCCGCCCGTGAGGAGCGTCTGCCAGTCCGAGCGCTCGCGCATTACCTGCAGCGCGTACGCCGTGCCGGCGCGCGCGGCCATGTGCGCGCGGTAGCGGGAGTCCGCGGTGAGCGCCAGGAGGACGTCCTGGCGGTTGGTGGCCACCAGCGCCACCGACAGAAAGAACATGAAAACGCTGATGAAGATGGCGGTCATCAGCATGTTGCCGCGTCTTCTCGCGCGCGCCCTCATAGCGCGAATCCCCGCGGCAGCACGTGGACTTCGGTGATGCGCCCGTCCGGATCGGCGATCAGCTCGATCCCCTCGGCGGTGACCGCGGTCTCCCCGGTGACCGTGTCGCGGACCCAGGCGAGGTCCCCGAGAATCCCCAGGTCGAGCTGATCCAGCCGCATCCCCACGCCGGCGCCGTTGGAGGTGCCGTACTGGCCGCGGTTGGTGAGCACCGCCGCGATGCGGCCGTCCACCACCACGTAGCCCATGCCGGACCCCCTGTCCTCAAACAGGGTGAAGCCCTCGCTCAGGGGGCGGGCCTGGGCGCTGCTCGGCACGCCCTCGTCCTGGGGAACGCCCACGTAGTGCGGGCCCAGGCGGACGCCCGGCACGATCCCGTTGGTGGACTGGCGGTCCGACGGGGGCGCGGGCAGCGCGCGCGTCACAAGGGTCCGGCCCAGCTCGCGCAGCCAGAGGTCGCCGGCCGGCTCGGGGGCCGACGTCTGGGCGAGCAGCGTGCGGACGGCGTCGGCGGAGGCGGCCAGTCCCAGCGAGCCGCCGGGCAGCTCCCAGCCGCGCCCCAGCACGATCCCCGCCACGGTGCCGTTGCCCGCCACCAGCGGACCGCCGCGCGCCTCGCGGGGAGCCAGGCCGCTGAAGTGGAGGACGCGCAGGCCGTCCTTCTCCTCGACCGAGGCCACCCGGGCCTCGCTCTTCTGCGACGGGAGCGCGGTGTTGGCCACCACGTAGGAGAGCATCACGCCGGGTGGGGCCACGAACTCCGAGAGTCGCGCGGTGGCGGGCGGCGGACGGTTCAGCTTGAGCACGGCCAGCCCCAGGCGCGGGTCGGCGGCCACCAGGGTGGCGTCCGCGTGGCCGTCGAGGAGGGTGACCGGCGGGTTGGTGCCGAGTCCCTCGTAGGCCGTCACCACCAGGTCCGGCGCCAGCACCACCCCGAGGTTCTGGCGTCCGCCCGCGAGAATCACCGCCACCGCGGGGGAGACGGCGTCCCAGCCGAGCAGCGCGCCCGCGCTGGACGGAGACGGGTTGGGCGCGCTCGGTCCGGGCCCGCCCGGAGTGGCCGGCACGGTGTTGACGATGGTGGACGGCCTGGGCGCCGGGCTGGGGGTCTTGCCGGCCGGCGCGACCCGCTTCCGGGGCTTTGCTGCGGCCAGCGTGCGGCGCTGCGGGGCGCTGTACACGACCGGCCCGCTGGCCTTGTAGGTGAGGATGCGGCGGGGCGGCAGCGAGGGAAGCGCGTCCTCGTCGCGCTGGTCAAAGTTGACGAAGCCCTCGGCCGCGCGCCGATCCAGGGCG
>VGFD01000594.1 GCA_016868975.1 Armatimonadota bacterium
TTTTTTGCGAGCACTCTTCTGTTTCAGTTCCAGTAAGTCCGCCGGATTCTGGATGCGTCCCAATTATCTGCAGCTGACATGGGTGGAAATCTGGGTGGTCTTGGGACTGCGGTGCCCAGCAGTTTGATATTTCCCCATAAAACTGGACCGCCTTAAGCGCAATGTTTGTGTGAGAGTTGCGCTTCGAGCCGGTCCACCTTTAAGGTCCGTGCGGTGTCACCGGCTCATCTGCCCGCCGGAACCACCGGGTATCCGTGCGCAGGGAGTCCCGCAGATCGCTGGCGCCGAGGTAACCGGCGAGTTTGCGAAAATGGCGCCCCATGGCCCCTTCGTCGTAGAGATCGCTCCCGGCGATCTCGATCACCTCATAACCTTTGTTGCGCAGCCAGGTGCGGATGCGCTGATCCTGCTCCGCGGTGGCGGGGTTGCCGTGCAAATGTCCACTCAGTCCATCGAGATAGATACATACGCCTTCGTCCTCGCTGTGGTCCTGGGCGCGGTAGATGACGTCTGGCGTGCTGGTGCCAACCGCGCGGTCGAGTCGAAGCTGCCGCCCCCGAATTCCCTCTTCAAAGCCGGCCGCAAGCAAGAGATGCCGTAAACGGCGTTCGGCTTCGTTGACTGGATGCGTTCCCTCTGCGGGTGCTTTCGAGGGTTGCTTGGCTTGGATCTGGTGCGTCACCACCAGGCGCAGTCCCCAAGCCTCAAGGCGTTCCTGGGCCACCTTCCGGTCGAGATGCCTGTGGTAGTACCCATTGCGGAAGGTCTGGAGGCAGTCCACACACGAGGTCTCACATAGGGACGGGCAGGTTACGACGACCTCTCGTGCGACGCTGACGACCTCCTCGAATCGCCGGCAAAGCTGGTCGAGCAGTCCGGACCCGCCCGGCATCGGATCCCACAACAGTGCATCCACCTCGTCGCGGTCGACATGGCCGATGACCAGTATCTGCAGGTCCTCCATATGCATGTCGAGCACTCGGGTGGCTGCAAAGCGCAGCGCTTCGAGCACGCTGTAGGCCGTCCTCTGGTCTGGGCAGGCTGGAAGCGACAGGGTATCTGCAACCACGTCGGCATAGAAGCCGACGGGAGCGACCTTGCGGCCGCAACGCTCCTGATGCGACTCATCAAACTGCTCACGCTGCCTTTCCGAAGAGAGCGGAGAAACGCTCTGCCCACAGACCGTGCATACCGGATAGCCGAAGCGCTGGAACCGGTCGATGGCGCTCGAGGCGCCGACGTTGACCAAACGCAGGCGTACACCGCGCAGTATGTGCGCGCTCTGTCCTCCCCAGTGATAGGCTTGCCCGCCGTTGTGCTGGTCTCGGTTGAGTCCGTAGACCGCCACCCCCATCTGGAATCGCAGTTCTTCTTCATCGGAGATGTGCGACTGATGGACCAGGTCCACGTCGCAGACCGCGATCGTCTGGAGCACTGTGGCGCCCAACCCCCCGGGGACAGCGGTAAGATTCGTCTGCTTGACGGCCTGGCGCTCTGTCGAGATCTCGAACACCGGCATCTCTGCCCGTTGCTCGTCGATATCGCGATGAAAGCGCCGGGCGACAAAGCGGTTGCCGTTGGCGTAGATCAAGTTCCCAGGCACATACTCCCGCAACGCCACACTTGGGGGCCTGGGCAGAGCAAACTCCATGGCTCCGGCGCGCCAGAAGGGGATCTCCGCCGTGCCCAACACCGAGCCTACCTCAAGCCCGTAGCCGGGCAGAAAGCCCTCAGCCGCCAGGACCCCGAAGGTATTGACGTCGTCGTAGCCTTCGGCCTCGCGGCGGGTGCGGCGCGCGGTACCTTTGAGTCGCTTGACGAGCGCATCACAACGCTTGAACAGGGCATCATCCTCCGGATCCAGATCGCCCTGCCGCTCACGTACTAGGCTGAGCCGTTTGAGTTGCTCCAGGGCCCAGCGCAAGCGCCGTCTCAACCTAGTGATCACCTCGTTGAGCCCCCGTACCATCCCGAGCACATGGGCCCGCAGCACCTCCGGAAGCGTGACTTCGGCGTCAACAGCGGGCCATCCCTGCCGAAAAGCGCTCCCCACATAGGACACAAGATCGTCGACATTCCGGTCGATCAATGCTTCGAGGGGCGCCAGATCAAAGGCATTATCCCTGATCAGACCGTCCGCAAAAAGATAGGAGGAGACCCGATCGGGCAGGCAGGTCTTCAGGGTCTCTTCGGCGCTTTGACGCTCCTTCTCGGCTCGCGTCGGATCTCGGGTGTATTGATGTAGGCGGGTGATGACGGTGGCGTGTACATGCTTGGCGACCATGAGGTCGTTGCGCAGATTGAAGGCCGGCGGATCAACCCGGCCCGCCAACAGCTTGAGCGGTTCGGCAAAGTACGCCCGGTCGTGGGAAACTGGCCGGCAATAGGTCAGGTCCACGGCCATGCGGTGGCGCCGGCCGGCGCGGCCGGCGCGCTGCCAGTAATTGGCAGGTAAGGGTGGGACGTTGCGCATGAGCACGGCATCGAGCTGGCCGATATCCACACCCAATTCAAGTGTAGGCGTACACACAAAGGTGTTGATGGCGTCCGAGTCTCCTTTGAAGAGGTTCTCGAGCCGCTCCCGCTCGTCGTGGGGGACCATGGCCGTGTGCTCCTCGGGCCGGAGGAGCGAGTAGCCCTGGTCGAGCACCTGGAGATCGTAGTTGTCCGGGTCTTCGCGCACGAACTCGAGTTCGCCCTCACAGTGCCAGGCAGGACAGGCCTGGTGCGGGGCTCGCCGCGTCAGGCGCCGCCGGCAGCTCCGGCATCGCCACACGCCGTGGTTCTGCTGCAGCCGCAAGCAGTCGGCATCTACTTGGTAGACTCCACTTACGTTGGGCAGAGGTTTTCCGCGCGACCCGTTCAGCCGCACAGGGGTGAGTAATCGCTGACGGACAAGGAACTCGAACAGCCCCTTCAGGAACCCTTCGGCGTCCTCCGCCGGCAAACCCCACTTCTTCGCCATCTGGCGGATCGTCGTTTCGCCGTGTTCGCTGAGCCACTGGGTGACGAGTTCCGCTTTCTCCTCAGTCTCCCTGCGAAGCTTGGTGCCAGTGGGGGCACCCACCTGGGGGAGGTAGCCCTGCTGCACCTCAAGATCGCCATCCATCCAGTATTTGCCGAAGATTTCTCGCTCCGGGTCGTGCAGCACCCGCTTGCGCCGCAGGTAGTCGAGTAGGCTCGCCACGCCGTCGCGCAAGTCTTCGGCAGGCATACCCAGGGTGTGAGCCTGCTCCTGGATCCAGGGCAGGGCTGGATTCAGCCCCTGGTACTCGACCTTCATCCGGCCCCAGGGTTCGAGGCCGATAGACTGCTTTGACGAGAGCACGACCTCACGCAATACCTGTATCCTCAGGAACTTCCGCCGTTCCTGTTCGTGGCGGCCCCCACCTCCCTCCTTGCGCACCACCTGCCACACCTCGGGCACGAGAGCGCGGGA
>VGFD01000595.1 GCA_016868975.1 Armatimonadota bacterium
GTCGTCGCCGTACTCCTTCAGCGTGCGGGGCGCCAGGTTGCGCTCCACCGCGAGGTATCCCAGAAAATCCTTTTGATAGTACTTGCGCGCGCGGTCGAGATCGGACATGAAGAATCCTCCGCTCGCCTTGAAGATTCTTCACGAGCGGGGAGTGGTTCCTGGTTCTTGCTCAGGCCGCCTTGCGACGCACGGGCAAGAGCGCGCGCTGCGCCGCCTGCTCCTGCTCCATGCGGGCGAAGCGCGCCGCCACCCTCGCCGCGTCGCGACGTGCCGCCTCCGCGCGCTGGCGCAGGGAGCGCGCGTGAAACTGGCCCAGCGCGCTCAGCACGATCAGGGGCAGCGCAAACACCAGCGCGAACAGGATGAACTCTCCTAACAACGCCATGTCCTGTACTCTCCCACATCAAGCGTACGAGAACGCGCCCGGACATGCACGGCGTTGGATGTTACCGATGTGAACTTATGATGAACAGATGTTTCCGTCCGCATTGCCGACCTTTCTGCGTTCCACAGCGCCAGTCCCACGTGTGGTATAATGGCGGCGATGTCGATTCACGTTCAGCCCAGGGAGCAGCGCCTTCTGACGCACACCGACTGGAATGGGTACCTCCAGTGCCGCGAGGCCTTAGACGAAACCGGCGTGCGGATCACCTACGACAAGGGGGCCATGGAGCTGATGTCGCCGTCACCGGAGCACGAGCAGGGAAAGTCCGACCTCGGATGCTGCCTGGAAGCCTACCTTCAGGAGCGCGGCATCGACTTCTCAACCGGCGGCAGTCCCACGATGCGCAGGGAGGCCGCGGAAAAGGGGCTCGAACCCGACGAGTCCTACTACCTGCGGGAGCATGCCGGCCGACGATTCGCGTCGCCTCCCGAGGGACTCAACATCAACCCCCCCGATCTGGTCCTGGAGATCGAGGTCACGCGCAGCGCGATCGATCGCCTGACCATCTTCGCCAACTTGCGCATCCCAGAGGTGTGGCGCTACGACTATGACACTCACCGCATCAGCATCCACGTGCTCGGGTCGGGTGGCCACTATGCCCGGCAGGAGTCCAGCGGCCTGCTTCCCGATCTGCCGGTCCAGAGCCTGGCCTCGTTCGTGCGCCGCGGACCGGATAGCATCACCAGCCGTCTGCTCAGCGAGGTTCGAGACTGGGTGCGGCGGGGATGTCCCCCGATTGAGCCGTCATAACGCCGGGGGGTCCGGTGAACGCCACCAGCGCGGTGCGATTTACTTCAACAAATAAGCGTTTGACGAAGTAAACGGGCGGCGGTATACGGCGCTCTTCAAGGTGAACCCGAGCCCACGACGCCCGTAGGCGTGAAGACGTGCACTCGCTCATCCGAAAGGTCGGTGGCCCAGCGGCGGTTTGAGTCGGGAACGGTTACGTGTCACGGCCCGACCAGTTCAAAGCAAGCGAAGACGCCGTAGTCCCGCGCATTCGTGGTAACGATGGTGCGCACGCCCGCACAAAAGTACGTCGCCGCGAGCTGCGTGTCAAGAAGTCGCTTGCGCCCGAGGCGATGCTCGCGCATCCAGTGAAGAAAGACACGCGTGCTCTCGTCCGATGGGAAGACCTGCGTAATCTCGCGACCCTCCGAAAGGCTTCTTCACCTTCCCGAGGGATAGGGGACGTAGCACGCGCAGACTCTGCCGAGAACGAATCCGCTCGTTCCAGTACAACTCCATGGCTTCGCGAATCAACTCGGAAGTCGTCCGGTCCAACGCCCGGGCATACTCCTGGAAGCCCTCGTACACGGACTCGGATACATTGATGGTAATGGTCTTCATATGTATATACTACTTTATTCCAGGATGAAAGCAAGCACAGCATCAAGGAGAGTGCGTAGGCGGGCCTCGCCGGTGCCCTGGTGGATGGTGCGGGGTCGGGCGCCGGTGCCCACGGTCGTGGAAGCGCGCTGCAACGGCCGTCACCAGCACGGCGCCCGGGGCAGCCACAGGGAGGCCAACTTCATGGGTGCCGGATGTTCACGGCCGCTTGTTGACGAATTGGTCGCCTGTTGGGTAGACTGGTTGGTAGACAGGAGGTCATCATGACGCCGAACCCAACGGTTCGAATCAGCGAACGTGCCCATCGCCAACTCAAGGAGCTGGCCGCCAAGACAGGCCAGCCCATGCAAACGGTCATCGACCAGGCAGTCGAGACGTATCGCCAGCAGCGCTTCGTCTTTGAAGCGAACGCATCATACGCCCGGCTCCGCGAGAATGAGGGCGCGTGGGCCAACTACCAGGAGGAACTGGGCGCTTGGGAAGCAACCCTGGCCGACGACCTTCCACCCAAACCCGCAGGAGAGAAGAAGCGGAGTACTCGAAGGACAACATGAACCCTCCGGCGCGCGGGGAGGTTTGGTTTGCCGATCTCAACCCGACACGTGGGCATGAGCAGGCTGGGCAGCGGCCCGTCCTGGTTATCTCCATCGACGGGTACAACCGGGGACCCGCAGACCTCGTGCTCGTGCTCCCGATCACCAGCACGCAGCGGGGTGTCCTCTACCACGTCCCCGTCGCCCCGCCCGAAGGCGGCTTGACCAAGGCGAGCGACATCCTCTGCGACGCCGTCCGCTCGATCGCGAAACAACGTCTGGGACGGCGCCTGGGCGCGGTCTCCGGGGCAACCATGGCCGCGGTCGAAGATCGACTCCGCATCCTGCAGGGGCTTTAGATTTGAACTTCTACTTCGATACGAACGTCTTTGAATCCAGGCCTGACAATGCCATGACTCCCCGCCCCGGAAGGGTCCAGGCCCACCTCCCGCGCCGCCTCGCAGGGCGAGAACCGTCCGTGCGGCGGGGACGAAGACACCTCACGCGCCGGCGTCTGGTAGGGCGATGCCCGACGGCCGCTGGCAGGTGTTTTTTGGAAGTTGTTCGTCTGGCGCTGGGGTGCTGCCCGGGGGCCGTATCAGGCCAGATCCAGCCGCCACGGATGATCAACGACGGAAGCCAGCATGGGCGGCGTCCTTTCCGCGCCCCTTGGGGAACCCCCCGTTGCGATCCTACCCCAGGCGCTCCCTGGCGTCGCGCAGCACCTGGCCCATTTCCAGCAGCGCCTCCTTGCCGAGCAGGCGGCGTACTTCAGGAAAGAGTTCCTCCTCCTCTTCCTGCATGTGCTCCAGCGCGTACTCCACCAGCACGATGATGCGAGGAATGAAGCGGGGATCCGACACGTCGGTGGCTTCCAGGTCATTCATGATGAGATCCCAGACGTGATGCTGCTCCATGTTCACCAGGACCACCGGCTCCTCAACGACCTCTGTCTCGATGAGCACCGGATAAAAGACGTCTTCCTCGAGCCGGGTGTGCGTCCGCAGCCCCTTCAGAATGTCCGCGACCAGTCCCAGGATGACTTTCTCGGATGCTTCACTGCTCAGTGCCGCGTCGAACGCTCGAGACAGCGTCTCCAGCGCTTTG
>VGFD01000596.1 GCA_016868975.1 Armatimonadota bacterium
ACGTGCGCGCGGGCTGAGGTGGCGTCGAACACCATCGCCACGTCGCGGCTGGCGGGGCTCGCCAGGAACGCCTCGGCGCCGCCCACCACGGCCTCCACGCCAAGGCGGCGGGCGCGCTCCAGACCGTCCGAGGCGGGATCGATCCCCACCAGGGCGGCCAGTTCCATGTTCTTGGATGTGCGCAGGATTTTCACCACCAGGTCGGTCCCGATATTCCCGCTGCCCAGGATCGCCACGCGCTGCTTCATGTGGCTGCCGCTTCGCGCTGGCGGGCGCCAATTCCCGTTAGCCCCCGGCGTCTCCCTTCACCACCTCCAGCACGCGGGTCAACCCGCGCGCGTAGGGATTGGTCGTGACTTTCACCCGCCAGTTGTTGCGCGCGCACTCGTTTAACACGTCCCACGCGACCCTTGGTGGGAGCAGAGTCTTGCCGTCCACCGCGCCGATTTCCGGGGATTTCAGCGTATATTTCGCGCGAATTTCCTCGAAGCCCCCAAACGGCAGATCCACTCGCATCATGCCCTCCGGCTCCGCGCCCAGCAGGTCTGGCGCGGCGGGGGACATCTTCGGCAAATCCCGCTTTTTCCAGCTTCGCCCGTCCCGCGCCGCGGCGACCATGGCCTGATCCGGCAAGCAGAAAATCCACGCTCCGAGCGCGGGACGATACCAGGAAAGGCTTCCCTCGGGAAAGGTGATTCCGGCCGCGCGCGCGGCCTGCTCCGCGGAGGCGCCGCCGGTCTTCTGGTGATCCTGTCGCAGCGGGATCTTCAAGGTTTCCGCGCAGGTGGAGACCTGCGGCGTTGCACCGAAGTCAACCACCGCGAGGCGGCCGGCGTGGGCGCGGCTGCGCACTGCGTCGGGGGCCAGGGGCACGAACACCGTTTCCCCTGCCTGGGGAAAAAATATCCGAGCGCTCCGATCCAGGTCGACAAACTCGATTTTCACCTCATGGACATCGGCCTGCGGCGTCATCGGCGTGGGCACCACCAGTTTCTCTCCCGGCAGGAGCAGGCCGCGCTCGAATTCCACCTTGCTGACGCCCTTGATCATGGGGTTCAGGGAAATTTTCTCGTCGTCGCGCCGTGCGTCCCCGATCACCGGGGCCAGCCACGGGCGCTCGTCGGCTGGATAGTCCGTCCAGGTGACCCGGCGAAGGGCAATCGGGTGGCGCTGGTTGTTCACGATGGCCACGCACAGTCCCGGGCAAAGCAGGCCTTGCACCACCTCGCCCTCGGCAACCAGCGACACGCCCAGCCTGGGAGGATCTCGCTGCGCCCGGACGTCGGACGCAGTGAGCGCGGCAAGAACCAGGAGAAACAGCAGCACTCTCATGCCCGGGGAATACGATCAGCCGTCCTTGCACACCTTCACCTTGACCCCGCCCACGTTGATCTCTTCCTCACCGATCTCGATGCGGCCACCTTTTCCGCCGCTCATTTTCATGTTGCGGCGGCGGTCTTCGGCGACTCGAATCAGGTGTTTTGCGTTGTCAACATCCGCGCCCATCACGAGGTGGCTGGTGAGGGTCATCAGCAAGTCGTTCAGGGACGGCGCGTCTGGATCGTCAGCGGTCAGATCGCGCACCCACTTGAGCAGGTCGCGTCCTTCATCCAGGCCGAGGTCCCGCGAGCGCAGCACGGAAATCAGCCCGGCGTACGCTGTCGCCGTCGACTCGAACGCGCCCGGCGCCTGCAGGTCCGCGCGAATCGCCGCGAAGTCACTCAGCGCGCTTTTCGCTTGCCGATTTCCGTGCAACAATTGCTCGAGTATCTGCGCCCGTACCGCGAACGACTCGCCGGCCACTGGATTCTGCACCGCCGCGAACAGTCCGTGGATCTCGTCGGCGCTGCGCGCGAAATCCAGGACGCGGGTTACCGCGGCACGCTCGTCCGGGCCCAGGTGCTTTGTCCCCAGCGTGACCAGCCAGGTTTCCGCCGCCACCTCAGGGGTCTGCATCCTGAGCAGTTGTTCCATCGTCGGAAGCAGCGCGGCCAGCGAGTCGCTCGCGCCCACGTTGGTCATCAGCGCGTTGAACACCCGCGCGGCCGAAGCCGGGCGGTGCTCTACTGCGGACATGATTTTCGCGAACACGTCGTGCCGCGCGTTGAACTCACCCTCGCTGCCGGCCGCGGCCATGCCCTTCCAGCAGGCGTCCGCCGCCTCCGGGGAGTGCCATTCGCGGGCCAGCGCCAGCATGCGATCCCACTTTGAGGACGGGCTCCACTGTCCCCATGCCACCGGGACGTCCACGTTGGAGAACGCCTGCCGCGCGGCCTTCACGTTGGGATCCTCGTATTCTCCGTGGCAGGCCAGCAATTGTTTGAATCGCTTCAGGGATTTTCGCAACGACTCGTCCGGCAGTCGATGGGCGGTGAGCGTGTCCATGACCGAAACGATCTGCTCGGCGTCGGAGTTCAGTGCGGCCACTTTATACACCGTGCGCTCGTAGGGTCCGTGCAGCCGAAGCAGGCGAGTCCACCAGTGCGAGGGCTCGTCTTTCGCGGCTGCTTGCATGCGCTCGTAGAGCGTTCTTAGCGTGCCCGCGTCGCGGTTCGTTCGACCGACGAGGTTGCTCAGTTTGCGCACACCGTCGGCAATGCCGCGGGGCGCGGGTGTGGCCACGACCCACTCCAGATACTGCGTGGCGGACGCAAGATTGTCGTCCTTTTTCCAGAGGGTCGCAAATCCGTCCGCGCGAGCCTCGCGTGCGTTATCGTCAGTACCCTGCAGCACGATTTCCAGCGGCGCGGACAGGCTTTCCGGCCGGTAGACGTACTCCGGCTCGGCTTTTCGCATGGTGGTGATCAACGACGCCACGTCGTCAGCTCCGATATTGTGGTGCTTGCTGCCGGTCTGCACGCTCTTGAGATCTTTGAGCGCGGTGTCGGCGCTTCTGCGAATTCCGGGCAGTCCGCGGAAAATCTCCATCTGGCCGGGCGCGTCCGGCTGCCCGTCAATGGCGTCGAGCGCGGCCAACATGGTCTGGTCCGCATCCGAACGCGCCTTGCCGAGGGCTTTCACATAGCTCTTGCGGACGGCTTCCTGGTCCTGCGGCGAGCAGTGCAATTTATGCAGGCGCATGAGATGATCCAGCGACGCCTGCAACTTACGGCTGCCGCTCTGCAGCTCAGTGATTTCCTCAGCGCGCTTGCCGCGCTCGGCCGCGCTCGGCGCGTCGAGGACCCAGGCCAGCGTCGCGCTCGCGTCGTCAAAATTGCAGTAGCTTTCCTTGCGCGCCGGATCCTTCTCGCGCAGTTTGCCGAGCAGCCCCGCGCACTCCTCAAGGACGAGCTTGCGGGGGCCCGCCTCCCGCGCCGCCAGGCGGAGATCCTCACGTGCCTGCGAGGGGCGGTGGCTTGCGTCCAGCAGGGTCAGAAAATTGTTGATGCGCGGTCGGATCGCGCCGGACGCCGTGTCCCCGAG
>VGFD01000597.1 GCA_016868975.1 Armatimonadota bacterium
CCGGAATAATCCTTCCAGCGATCCGGGTAGCCGATTTTCACGCGCAGCCGGTCGATTTTCGCGAGCGCTTCCTTTTTCGTTTCCGGCCCCATCCAGGTGAGGTTCTCGATGCGGTCGCGGAGCACGAACTTGATGTTGTCCACCATTTCCAACGCGCGGGCCTTGGCCTCTGGCGGGAAGGTCTTCTCGACGAATTTCTGGCCGACCGCCTCGCCCAGGAAGCCGTCGGTCAGGTTGACCATGCGCTTCCATCGCTCGGTCTGGGTAGGCGTGCCGCTGAGCGCCTTGCCCTTGAACTCAAAATTCTGCTTTTCGAAATCCGCGGAAAGGAAGCCGGCGCTCTGGTCGATGACCTTCCAGCGCAGGTACGTCTTCCAGTCCTCGACCGGGCGCGTCGCGAGCTGCTCGTCGAGAGTCTTGAAGAAATTCGGCGTGGCCACGTTCAGCGTCTCGAACGACGGAGTGCCCAGCGTGCTGAAATAGCGGTTCCAGTCGAAGTGCGGCGCCATCTGGCGAAGCTCTTCTCGAGAGGTGATGTGGTCGAGCGCCTTGGGATCACGCATCTCCACACGCGCCATCGCGCCCTTCGCCATCGAGGTCTCCACGTCCATCACGGTCCGCGCGTTGCGCGCGGCCGTCTCGGCGTCATCCCCCAACAGTTGGAACATTTTCGTCATGTGGTCGACAAACGCGGCGCGCACTTTCACGCTGCGCTCGTCGTCCTTCAGATAATATTCTTTGCCCGGCAGGCTTAACCCGCCCTGCGAGGTCTCGGCGATGATCATCTCGGGATTTTTCATGTCCTGGCTGGCGCCGAAGGCGAACAATCCGCCGTAGCCGCTGCCGTGCAGGTTGGCGACCTCTTCGGCCACGTCGCCGGTCGTCTGCAGGCGCGCGATGCGCTCAAACATCGGCTGCAGCGGCTTCGCGCCGGCCGCCTCGATGGCGTCGGTGTTCATGGCGCTGGCGTAGAAATCGCCGATCTTCTGGGCCACCGAGCCCAGCGGCGCGTCGGTCTGGGCGGCCGCGTCGTCGAGGATGCCGCGCAGCGTGTTCTGGATGCGCTCGTACAGCTCGGTGCGCACGCCGTAGCGGTCGCGGTCCTCGGGAATGGGATTGTTCTTGATGTAGCCGCCCACCGCGTACTGATAGAAATCGTCCTGGGGCCGCACGCTGGTGTCGAGGTAGGAGCGGTCGTAGCCTTCGATGACCGGGGCCAGCGCGGGCGCGGCGGGCGTCTCACACAGAAGGGCCCTGGGAATGGTGACCGACGTGGCGGCCGGCTTTGCCGCTGGCGCGGTAGCGGGCGACTCAGCGGTGGCTGGAGCGGCTTCCCGCGGCGCACTCCCACCGACCGCGGTGAACTGGTCCACGATGGGGGCTTCGCCGCTCGGCATCGTTCGCGCCACCCGGGGCGCGGCCTCCAGGGTGGTCTTGATTGCGCTTGTCGGCAGTACGTTCATTGGGAGCGCTCCGTCAACACAGGGTCCTCCCATCATAGAAGGGGCGCGGTCCCACGCCAAGCAACCTTTCGTTAACATTTCGGCCAATCACGGAGGCGCCTTGTCCGATCGCCACATCCGCTATTGCCCTCGCTGCGGCGCCCGTCTCGCCCGCCGCCGCAACCGCCCGGGGGACGTCCTTCGACCGACCTGTCCCGCCTGCCGCTGGATCCACTTCGACAATCCGGCCCCGGCGGCCGGCGTCCTCATCGAGAACGACCGCGGGGAAGTGCTCCTCGGGCGCCGCGCCCTGCCGCCCTTCCGGGGATGGTGGGGGATCGTGGGCGGCTTCGTCGAGGGCGCCGAGCACCCGGAGGAAACCGCCGTGCGCGAGGTGCTGGAGGAGACCGGACTGAGAGTGCGCCTCGTCGGCCTGCATGGCATCTGGATGGACCGCTACGGGAAGACCGGCGACTACACGGTCAACATCATGTTCCGCGCGCGGATCATTTCCGGGGACCTGTGCCCGGCCGACGACGTGCTGGAATTGCGCTGGTTCGCGCGCGACGCGCTGCCCGCCCGAATCGCGTTCCGCAACGGACGGGCGGCGCTCAAGGCGTGGGCGCTAACCCTGACCGATTACGCGTAAACCGGTCGCCGGGATGCTCGTCCGCGCTGTAACCCAGCACCGGCGACAGCCAGCGCTCTGCCTGGGTGATATCCATTGCCTTCCGTGCGGCGTAATCCGCGACCTGATCGCGGTTGATTTTTCCCACGCCGAAATAGCGCGCGTCCGGGTGTGAAAAATACCAGCCGCTCACGCTGGCCGCCGGGACCATCGCAAAGGCGTCGGTGAGCGAGATCCCGGCGTTCTTCTCGGGCTCCAGCAACGACCAGAGCCGCGCCTTCTCGGTGTGATCCGGACAGGCGGGGTAGCCAGGGGCCGGGCGGATGCCGCGATATTCCTCGCGGATGAGCGCGTCGTTGTCGAGCGACTCCTCGGCCGCGTAACCCCACAGGTCCTTGCGGACCCGAACGTGCATCCGCTCGGCAAGCGCTTCCGCAAGACGGTCGGCGAGGGCCTTCACCATGATGGCGTTGTAGTCGTCGTGATCGGCCTTGTAGCGCTCCACCAGCGCGTCGACGCCAATCCCCGCGGTGACCGCGAAGGCGCCGATCCAATCCGGCGTGCCGCGCGGCGCCACGAAGTCCGCCAGGCACTGGTTGGGACGGCCGGGCGGTTTCTGCGTCTGCTGGCGGAGGTGGTGCAGCGTGATGCGCACCAACGTGCGGTGCTCGTCATCATATACGTCAATGTCGTCGCCCACCCGGTTGGCTGGCAGCAGCGCCACCACCGCCTTCGCGCCCAGCAGTTTCTCACCGATGATGCGCTCCAGCATCGCGCGGGCGTCGTTGAACAGCCGCGTGGCCTCCTCGCCGACGCGCTCGTCGCTGAGAATGGCCGGATAGCGGCCGTTCAGTTCCCAGGTCTGGAAAAAAGGCGTCCAGTCGATGCAGCCGACCAGATCCTCCAGCGGATAGTCCTCGAAGACGTGCAACCCGGGTTGCCGCGGCGCGGGCGGCGCATAACCGGACCAGTCGATGGGGACGCCATTGTCACGCGCCTGCTCCAGCGTGAGCCAGTCGGTGCGCGCGGTCTTGCCGCGATGCGCCTCGCGGGTTTCCTCATACTCGGTGCGGATGCGCGCCAGGAACGCATCGCGTTGCGCGTCGCTGAGCAGGCTGGAGGCCACGCCCACGCCTCGGGACGCATCCTTCACGTGCACCGTGGGACCGTGGTAGTTGGGCGCGATCTTAACCGCGGTGTGCACTCGCGAGGTGGTGGCGCCGCCAATCAGGAGCGGAATTTGAAAACCCTCCCGCTCCATCTCGCTGGCCACGTGGGTCATTTCCTCCAGCGAAGGGGTGATGAGCCCGCTCAGGCCGATGATGTCGACTTTCTCCTTGCGCGC
>VGFD01000598.1 GCA_016868975.1 Armatimonadota bacterium
CGCAACTGGTGCAATTGGGCGAGGCCGAAGCGCTCGGCGTCCTGGATCACCATGAGGGTGGCGTTAGGGACGTCGACGCCGACTTCGATGACCGTCGTCGACACCAGGATATCCAGGGCGCCGGCCCGGAAACGATCCATCACGTCGTCTTTTTCGTCGCTCTTCATGCGGCCGTGCAGCAGGCCCACGCGGAGGTCCGGAAATATTGCGCTCACCCGTTCGGCCTCCGCCGTGGCGGCGCTCGCCTCGAGCTTTTCCGATTCCTCGACAAGCGGGCATACGACGTACACCTGGCGGCCCTGGGCGACTTGCTCGCGGATGAAGCCGTGCACCCGCGGCAGGTCGCTGGCCTGGCACCACTCCGAGCGGATCGGGGAGCGGCCCGGCGGAAGCTCGTCGATGGTCGACACGTCGAGGTCGCCGTACACCGTGAGGGCCAGCGTGCGCGGAATGGGCGTCGCGGTCATGACCAGGACGTCCGGGTTGTATCCCTTGCTGCGCAGCATGCCGCGCTGCATCACCCCGAAACGGTGCTGCTCGTCCACGATCGCCATGGAGAGCGCTCGAAAGTGCACGCCTTCCTGGATGAGCGCGTGGGTACCCACCACCACGTCCACTTCGCCCAAGGCCACGGCCTTCAAGGTGGCCTTTTTCTCGCGCCCGCTCATGGCGCTCTTGAGCAGGCGGACCGAATATCTGTCACCGATCAATTCGCGCATTTTCACCGACAGTTGTTCCGCGAGGATTTCGGTGGGCGCCATGATGGCGGCCTGAAATCCGGAGCGGCACGCGAGCCAGGCGCAGAAGGCGGCCACCACGGTCTTACCGGAGCCGACGTCGCCCTGCGTCAGCCGGCTCATGGGCACCGGCCGCCGCACGTCGGCCACCACGTCGAACAGCGTGCGTCGCTGCGCTCCGGTGAGCGGGAAGGGGAGGGTGGCGGCGAACTCGTCCACCACGGTATCCTCAAGCTCGTAGCGCAGGCCGCGGGGCACGCTGTCGGTCTGGCGGCGGCGCAGCGCCAGGCCCACCTGCATCACGAACAATTCCTCGAAGACCAGCCGCTCGTAGCCGGCGTCGCGCTCTTCCAGGGTTTCCGGTAAATGCTGCGCCAGGATCGCCTCGGCCCGCCCCATCAAGCCCTGGGCGCGCAGAACCGACTCCGGCAGCAGCTCGCGCACCTGCCACGCGTGGCGCTCCAGCACGATGCGGGCAAGGCGCCGCATGGTCTGCTGGCTGAGTTTTTCAGTGAGGCCGTAGACCGGCACGATGCCGCCGGTGGGGGCGTCGTCATCCGCCTCGAGCTTCTCGAATTCGGGCGACGCGATCTGCCACGCGTTGAATTTCCGCTCGGCTTTTCCGCAGGCCACGACGCGCATTCCGAGGACGAACGACGAGCGGATGTACTGGTTGTTGAACCATACCATGGTCAGGGTGCCGCTGCCGTCGTTGATGGTCACGCGGGTGATGGTCAGGCCAGGCTTCGGCTTGAACATCGAGACGCCGGTCACTTTTCCCCACACCGTCGCCGTCTCGCCGTGACGAAGGGCCTTGATCGCGCACAGGTTGCGGCGATCCTCGTGGCGGCGGGGGAGTTGCCAGAGGAACTCCTCGATGGTGCGGACGCCGAGTTTCTCCAACAGGGCGCCAAATCTCGGACCGATGCCTTTGACTTTCGTGATCGGATCGCCGATCAGGGGATATCCCTTGGGGAGGTTGGCCGGGCGCGTCACCCGGGGCCGCCTGGGAGCCGGTGTCGGGGCCGCGACCGGAGGCTGCTCCGGAGCGCGCCGGGAAAAATGGGCGAGAAGTGCTTCGGCCTTCCGCAGGCGTTCTTCCCGCAGGTTGGGGGGCAGCACGTCGTAATCGGCAAAGAGCGCGCGCACCTGGTCCAGGGCCGCGATTTCGGCGGCGTGGTCGGTCTGGCCGCGTGCCTCAAGGGCCCAGCGCGCCACGTACTTGTCCAGCCCGCCGAACACTGAGGCGTTTTTATGGGCCATCTGGCGCTCAAGCGGAAACGGCCGCGTGAGCATCGCAATAATTTCCCCGAGGGCCTGCGCGGTCGGCACGCTATTGTGCTCCTTCCTTCGTGGCCTTGATACTTTCGGCAATGCGCTGCACCACGCCGCTTTTCACGCCGAGCACGGCCACTTTCGCGGCGTTGAACACGGCGTGGGCGTTGGCCCGGCCGTGCGCCTTGATGACCAGTCCGTGGAGGCCGAGCAGGGGCGCGCCGCCGTAGTCGCTCTGGTCGATCTGGCTCTTGAGGCCTTTCAGCACGGGCTTGAGCAGAAGCGCGCCGAGTTTTGCGCGGGCCCCGCCGGCCTCCACGCCGGCCTTGAGCAGCGCCAGCATCATCTCGGCCACAGCCTCGCCGGTCTTGAGGGCTATGTTGCCCACGAATCCGTCCGCGACCGCGACGTCGACGCTGCCGGCCAGCATGCCGGTCGGCTCGACGTTGCCCACGAAGTTCAGACCCGATTTCTCCAGGATCGGAAACACGGCGTTGACCAGGGCGTTGCCCTTGCCGGCCTCGCCGCCGATGTTGAGCAGGCCCACGCGGGGCGAGGAGCGCTGCACGGCGTGCTGCATGTAGAGGCTTCCCATGGTGGCGAACTGCACCAGGTACTCGGGCTTGGAATCCGCGTTGGCCCCGGAGTCGAGCACCAGCACCGGCGCCTTGCGGGTGGGCCAGAGCACGGCGATGGCCGGGCGGCGGATGCCCTGCAGACGACCGATGGTAAACAGGGAAATGGCCATCAGCGCGCCGGTGTTGCCCGCGGAGAGCAGCGCCTGGGCTCGGCCTTCCTTCACCAGTCGCGCGCCCACCCCCATCGAGGTGCTGTCGCGGCGGTTGAGCGCGTCGCTGGGCGCCTCGTCCATCCCCACCACGTCGGGCGCGTGCACGATTTCCACCGCGGGTGAAGGCTGGGCGACCAGGGGCCGCAAGCGGGCCTCATCACCGACCAGCAGAACGCGCGCCACGCCCTCCGCGGCCACGCGCAGGGCGCCGCCAACCGGCTCTTGGGGCGCGTGGTCGCCCCCCATGGCGTCGATGGCCAGCGTGGGAAGGTCCGTGGTGGTGATGGCTTCCGCCTCCTTCGGAGTAAGCGCAATGCAGTCGCAGCGTGGCTGAAAAGTCGATAAGGAATACAGTGTCGCGCTCGATCCGAGTCCGACGACGGAGGCGCCCCGGCAGGCCCGGCGCCGCATCAGGGATCTGACCCGGGGGAGTCGCCTGCGGCGATCCTCCATGGGATCTGACCCAGGGGAGTCGCCTGCGCCACCCCCCCATGGATCTGACCCAGGGGAGTCGCCTGCGGCACCCCCCCATGGATCTGACCCAGGGGAGTCGCCTGCGGCACCCCCTGGGCCCCCGATATACTGGTGGTTCGTCAGTGTGAAAAATT
>VGFD01000599.1 GCA_016868975.1 Armatimonadota bacterium
TCGCCAGCACGCCATTCCCGAAGAAACCTGGCTGAGCGTGGGGGTCATCGCCGGCGTGTCGGTGATCATGCTGTTCGGCCTCGGAGGGGTGCGGCCGCGTCACATCCGCCCGCACTTCTTTTTCCTTGGCGCGGCCTTCATGCTCATCGAGACCGACGGAATCGCTCGGCTTCCGCTTTTGTTCGGCTCGACCTGGATCAACAACTCGCTTGCCTTCCTGGGGATATTGACCCTGGCGCTGATCGCCAATTTCATCGCCGCGAAATGGACCGGACTCGCGCACCGCGATGTCTACATCGGTTTATTTATCTCACTGGCGCTGGCCTACGTGGTGCCCCTGGACGCGCTGCTGGGGTTGCCGTTCGCCCTGCGCGGCTTCCTGGGGTTGCTGCTGCTCTTCTTGCCGGTATTTTTCTCTGGCCTGGTGTTCGCGCGCTCCTTCCGGGAGAGCCCGCATCCGGATCAGGACCTGGGCGCGAACCTGCTGGGCGCGGTGGCCGGCGGCTGCCTGGAGAACCTGTCCATCCTGCTCGGCTATCACGGCCTGCTCTGGCTGATCGCGGCCGTGTACGCCTTATCGCTCGTCGGGCTGCGGAGGACTATCGCTGCGGGTTCTCCATCGTAAACTTCGGATTCGGCTTTGCGTGCTCGACAGGAACCAGCGCCAGCGGGATCGGCTCGCGGCCGTTGGGTTGCCGCGACACGGTGAAGGGCAGCGGCGTTCCCAAGTTGAGAAACTGTCCGTAATAGGCCAGCACGGCTGGATGGTTGATGCATAACAAGAAGGCTTTTTGGCCCCCGCTGATGCGCCGGTTGAGGCCGTCCACGCCCTCGGTCCACAGGTAGTAGGGGCCGGTGTTTCCCCTCGTGGCGCGAAAATTCGCCAGTTGTTGGCGCGTCTCGGGATACAGGCTGCGGGCCATCACGCTCTGGTTGCTGGAAAACAGCGGCATGAACATGTGCAGGAAGATGAAGTCGTGCAGCACCAGGCTCTTCGGCGGCGCTTCGCGGGCGGCGCGCCGCGCGACCTCAAGATCGAAGTTGTAGTGCGGCGCGAAGAATCCCTGCGAGTTCCAGGCCAGGAGCGTTGCCAGCAGCAGTCCGGCGGCGGCGCGGGCAATTTTCGCGGGCAGCGCGCTCAGCGCCGTCGTCAATAGGATGGCGGCGAAGAACAGGGGATTGACCCACGACTCCCAGTGGTGCGGCTCGTAGAACAGGTAGTGCATGCCGTGCAGCGCGAAAAAGAGGAGGCACGCCCAGGTTGTCATCGGATTGCGCCGCCGCGCCAGGACCACGCACGCCAGGCCGGCCGCGATGAAAACAAGGACGAACAACCAGTAGGCGCCGGACTGGTCGTCGCTGGTGAGCGGAAACATCAGCGACTTCTTGATCCCCAGGAACGCCCAGCGCAGGTTGCGCAACCAGTTTTCGTCGATGTAGAAGCATTTCAGCACGCTGCCGGTGTGATATTGCAGCATCCACTCGCGAAACTCCGCCACGGATCTCACCTGCTGCACGTAGACGCCGACCAGTACGTAGATTCCGGCAAGCACGGCGCCCGCGGCGGCCATCCACGCGGTCAGGCCGATGAGCCGCCTGGGCTCCTTCACCACCAGCAGCACGTGGGTCGCGTACAACAAGAAGGCATACGCGGCGAGCACGGCGTTTCCCAGGTGGAGAAGGACCGCCAGCACCAGCAGGGCGGCGAGTACCCAGGGACGGTCGGGCAGGGGAGCCGCGCCGAGCAGGCCGACCTGGCGGAAAAGCACGGCGACAAAAAGCGCCATGCCAAGGAACATCAATCCCTTTTCTTCGCCGGTCGTCGAGCACAGCCAGAAGCCGTGGGTGGCGGGTACGAGGAGCGCGCCCAAGAGCGCCAGCCAGCGATCCCCGATGAGCAGGCGGAGCACGAGATACAATATGGCAACGCCCAGCGCGCCGCACAGAATCTGGGTGCCCACCACGACGTTCAGCGCGGATGCGCCCGGCATGATCGCAGCCACCAGGAGATAAATCGGCATGACCGCAAAGTGCGCGAAGTGCCAGACGTAGGAGGCGGGAATTTGCTCAAGCTGCAGGATGCAGGCGGAGATGAGCGGGTCGCCGCCATATTCGGCCGATTGAAAGGGCCAGTAGCACGCAAAAATGGCGGCGACCAGAGCGGCGCAAATCCCCGCGTCGCGCCGATCCAGGGGCGGATTTTCCACGCATGGGATTTCGCGCCGCGTCCTCGAGGGCCCTGCCCGCGATTGCAGGGAGGCGCGCGGCGTTGCGGGAACCGTGGGGACGATGCACGAAGAATCGGCCGCCCGGGCCTCCGGCCAGGGCCTTTCGGCCGCAATCGCGGCGGCGCTTTTCGTGGCGGTCACCGCGGCGTACCTTGCCGTTCCGATGCAGCACGGTCGGGGTTGGGATCCGCTGGTCACCGGCACCATGCTGCGACTGTCGGATCACGCCCCGACGTATGCCTGGCTGCACCACGCGCACATGGCGACCATCCCCGTGACCTGGATGGTGTGGCTGTTGACCGGACGTCCCGACCCGCTGATGGCGGTCACCGTCACCCAGACGATGGGCGCGGCCCTGTCCACCGTCGTGCTGTTCTTTACCTTGCGCGTTGTCACGCGCGATCACTGGCTGTCCGCGGCCCTCGCGATCTGCCTGCCGGCGGCCTTTTCGGTGTGGTACGGATCGACGACCGGCGAGGAAAAGCCGCTCGGCATGCTGGGACAGGCATGCGCGCTCATGCTGCTCTTCCGGCCTGGCGAGCCTTCCCGGGGGCGCGCCGTTCTGCTCGCGGTGAGCCTTGCGGCGGCAGTCTTGGTCCACGTGATGAATGGCGTGCTGGTAGCGTCAGTCGGCGTCTACGCCCTGTGCGCCCGTTTTTTCCGGGTAATTGATGCGCGCTCCATGTGGCGCATCGGCGGGGCGGCGCTGGCGGCCGGCCTGGCCGTGGCGGCGGTGTATCTTGCGGTCGGACGATACTTTTTCGGTCTCACCACGCTGGCCGGTTACCGCGGTTGGCTGACCCAATACTATTCCGGCCAGGTCATGGACATGGAGGACCACACGACCTCCGTGTTCGGCCTTCCGCTGCGCTGGCTGGTAGGGTTTCACGAGCTGCTGCTGCACCCGAAGTTTGTCCCCCCGGGCTCCTGGGGATACCTGGCGTACGGCGGGCTTTTTATTGCCGTCCTGGCCGGCGCGGTGGCACTGCTGGTATTGCGTCGTGAGGAGACGCGAAGGGTGGCGCTCTGGTGGTCCATCTACACGCTGGGATATCTGCTGGCGTTCGCCCGGGTGGAGCCCTACCACTGGGAAACCTGGCTCGGGCTTTATTACGGCAGCCTCATTGCGGTGGGCGCGGCGCTCTCCACGCTGGAACGCG
>VGFD01000600.1 GCA_016868975.1 Armatimonadota bacterium
CGTCCGGGTGCTGAAGCCAGGCGGCACCTTTCTGCTCTCCGAAGCCACGGTCCAGGGTTGGCGGATGCTCAACGCACTCCGCGTCGAATGGGGGCTCCCCGAGATAGGCATGCCGCCGTTCAACTGCTACCTCGACGAGGAGGCCGTGGTAAAGGCGCTCTCGCCGGAATGCGAGCTGGTGGAGATCGTCAACTTCGCCAGCAGTTATTACGTGGGCACGCGCGTCCTCAAGCCCCTCCTGGCCCGGGGACTGGGCCAGGACGTGGACGTGGCAAATCCCGACATGCATTGGAACCGATGGTGTGCTTCCCTTCCCGCGGCCGGCGACTACGGCACGCAGAAGCTCTTCGTATTTCGGAGACGCTCATGATGCAGGCCATAGGAACGCGAACCGTTCCTTTTAACAAACCGTCCCTCGTCGGACGGGAGAACGAATACCTGGCAGAGACGTTGGCCGCTGGGCATTACAGCGGCGACGGTCCCTTCACCCGGCAATGCCACCGCCTGCTGGAAGAGGAGCTGGGCGTCGGGCGCGCGCTGCTCACGACCTCCTGCACGCACGCCCTGGAGATGGCGGCGCTCCTGCTGCAAATCCAGCCGGGCGACGAGGTCATATTTCCTTCGTTTACCTTCGTCTCCACCGTCAACGCATTCGTGCTCAGAGGCGCCCGTCCGGTGTTCGTGGACGTTCGCGCGGACACGCTTAACCTCGATGAGACGCTGATAGAGGCCCGAATCACCGACAGGACGCGGGCCATCGTGCCGGTTCATTACGCCGGGGTGGGCTGCGAGATGGACGCGATCATGGCGCTTGCACGCGCTCGCGGGATTGCGGTGGTGGAAGACAACGCGCACGGCCTCTACGGCCGTTATCGCGGCCAGTGGCTGGGCACGTTCGGTGCGTTGGCAACCCTGAGCTTCCACGAAACAAAGAACTTCTCGTGCGGAGAGGGCGGCGCGCTGCTCATCAACGACCCCGACCACGTGCCGCGGGCGGAGGTCATTCGGGAGAAGGGGACCAACCGGAGCCGCTTCTTCCGCGGCGAAGTGGACAAGTATTCGTGGATCGACGTCGGGTCCAGCTACCTGCCTTCCGAGCTTCTCGCCGCCGTCCTGTACGGCCAGCTTGAGGCACGGACAGTCGTGCAGTCCAATCGTCAGCGGCTCTGGGAGACGTACCAACGCGCGCTGGCCCCGTGGGCGGAGCGCGTGGGGGCGCGCCTCCCCGTGGTGCCGGAACACTGTGAGCAAGCTTACCACATGTTCTATGTGCTCATGCCGTCGCTGGAGGGAAGGCAAGCCTTGATTGGACATCTCAAGGCTCGCGGCATCCTCAGCGTGTTCCATTATCTGCCCTTGCACCTTTCCGACATGGGACGCAGGATGGGGGGGCGTCCGGGCGACTGTCCGCGCACGGAAGACGCGAGCGATCGACTGCTGCGGCTGCCATTCTACACGCTCATGAACCCCGAGGACCAGAATTTCGTGATCGAATCCATGCTGGAGTTTCCGGCATGATCGCAACCGGGGAGAACCTGCGGGACGCAAGAGAGTCGGAGCCGTCGGCGCCCACGGCCCTTCCCACCATCTCGATAGTGGTGCCGGTCTACAACAGCCGTGCGACGCTGGAGACGCTCGTCCGTCGCGTCGAGGAGACGGTTTCGCGCCTGGCGTCGAGGTACGAGATCATCCTGGTCAACGACGGGAGCCGGGACGGAAGCTGGGATGAGATCTGCCGCCTCGCCACGCTTCACCCCTGCTTGCGCGGGTTGGACTTGATGCGCAATTACGGCCAGCATAATGCCTTGCTCTCCGGCATCCGCGTCGCACGGCATGAGATTCTCGTCACCATGGACGACGATCTTCAGCATCCGCCGGAACAAATTCCGCTCCTTCTTGAGGCGCTTACAGCGGACGTCGATGTCGTGTATGGCTGCCCCGAGCGAGAACAACACGGGGTGATGCGCAATCTCGCATCGGTGATGACCAAGATGGTGCTGCAAAAGTCCATGGGCGCCGACGTCGCGAGGCATATCAGCGCATTTCGCGCTTTCCGTGGCATTTTGCGGCAAGGATTCTCCTCCTACAGCGGGTCCCTCGTCTCGGTGGACGTTCTTCTCACCTGGAGCACGACGAAATTCAAAGCCCGGCCGGTGCGCCACGATGCGCGCGCGGTCGGCACCTCGAATTATACGCTTGCCAGCCTCGTGCAGCACGCGTTCAACATGCTGACCGGCTTCAGCGTGCTTCCGCTTCAGCTTGCGAGCATCATGGGATTCGCGTGCACGCTGTTCGGCATCGTGATCCTGGGCGTCGTCCTCGGCCGCTATTTTGTGGAGGGAGGCGTCCCCGCGGGCTTTCCTTTTCTCGCGTCCATCATCATCATTTTCTCGGGCGCGCAGCTCCTGGCGCTGGGAATTATCGGCGAATACCTTGCGCGCATGCACTTCACGACCATGGAGAAGCCGCCGTACCTCGTGCGGCGCGAGACGCAGTGAGCGCGGGCGCGCGAGAAATTCCGTGTCTTGCGCCCGAGCTGGCCGATAAATGCGACGGGTTTGACGCTTCTGCCTTCGCCACGCTGCATGATGCCGAAGCTCAAAATTTCTGGTTTCGTTCCCGCAACCGCGTTCTTACTGGCCTCGTGCGCGATGCGAAGCTCTCGAAGGACGCGTCATTCTTGGAAATCGGGTGCGGGACGGGTTTCGTGCTTGGCCACCTGTCGCGCCGCTTTCCGTTTCACTTCACGGGCTCCGACGCATTCATGGAAGGCCTGCTGCTGGCGAGAAACCGCGCGCCGCGATGCGCATTCGTGCAACTCGATGCGACGCGCATCCCCTACGTCAAGGAATTTGACGCGGCCGGTGCGTTCGACGTGATCGAGCATATCGACGAAGACGAGGCCGTGCTGGCCGGGCTCCACCAGAGCTTGAAGCCGGGCGGGCGGCTTTTCCTGAGCGTTCCGCAACATCCGCTGCTGTGGAGCGAGGCGGATCGCGTGGCCTGCCACAAGCGTCGGTATACGCGACGGGAGCTGCTCGAAAAACTCCATCGAGCCGGATTTATTCCCGAGCGCGTCACGTCTTTTGTGACCTGCCTGCTTCCTTTGCTGGCCATGTCGCGGGTCCGTCGGCGCGCGTCGGGCGCCCGAGCGGAAAGTCTTGAAGATTCCCTGCGCGCGCTGGGTCTGCTCCTCCCGTGGTGGCTCGATCGCGCGCTTGAATTTGCGATGCGCGTCGACGAGGCGCTCATCCGCCTCGGCGTGTCACTGCCCGCGGGCGGCTCGCTGCTTGTCGTGGCCCGCAAGTCCGCGCGGTGATCGATCCCCTGTAACCGGAGGGAATTTCAGCAGCAGGAACCACGGATCGTTCCCGTCTGAGATCC
>VGFD01000601.1 GCA_016868975.1 Armatimonadota bacterium
AAAATTGTGCGAGCCGCCGCATGTAAAGCTCAGGTTGAAAAAGTTGCCAGATTGTAAACTGAAAGTTAACGTTTTGTGAACGCCTGCAAATCCGGGAAGGCTAGAGCCTCCAATACCGGCCGCCGGCCGTTCGAGGTGTTCACAAACCGGCAACCCCCGAATGGCGCGCATCAAGTATCATGACGTCGAACTGCGTGTCAGGAGAATAGAAGATGACCACCATTCAAAGCGTGACCGCGCCACCGCTGTGCGCCGCGCGGCCGGCAACCGCGTGCGCCGCGCCGGAGAGCAGGGAGCCTGAGGACTCCTGGTCGGAGTCCGCCACGAGAGGCCGCGACGCGCTCGACTTCGGGACCATCCGCAACGCGCGCACCGCCGCCATGCTTCCCATGATGGACGCCGGCGTGCAACTCGCCCTTAACGCCGCCACCGCCGCGGTGATGGGCGGCGCCGCCTCTGCTCTGGTCAGCGTTGAGGGATACCTCGCGCACCATCACGTCCGCGTCGACTACAACGTGTCCGCCGCCGGACTGGCCGGCGAGGGGACCATCGGCGGCATTCCCATGCGTGACGGCATCGCGCTGCTCGGAGAAGGCGGCAACGGCGTGATGACGAGCCAGGTGGGCAAGGCAAAGCTGGAGGCCCACGGCCACATGCACGGCGAGCGCCTGCACGTGGACGGCACGTTGGGCGGCGTCACCATGCACATGACGATTGGCGAGTCGGCTGAAGAGGGCGATTTGAGGCTGAGCGGGTACCTTAATGGAAGTGAGTTCCACGAGGACCTCGCGTTCGGTCCCTCAGAAGACGCCGGCGCCATCGAGATGGTCGCCACCGGCCACGTGGGGCGCCGCAAGCTGGAGCGCAGCTACGTCATCCGCCACGGCGAGGACGGCGCCCTCGCCATCGACGGCCAGGGGCGGCTGGGCCGCGGCAATCCCACCGACCTGCACATCGAGATGCACGTCCAGAGAGCTTAAGTCTCCCCCGCTCATCCTTTCACCAACCCCAACGTTAACATTTCGTTGCTGGCGTGAGCGCGCAACTGCTGCTATTCTGTCACGGATGCACCTTGAGGAGGGGACCCGGGCTTGCTGATCGCCAATGCAGCCGCGAATATCGCCCCGCTGCCGACGCCCGCAGCCGCGCCGCACGCCGTCGCGCCCGTGGAGCCGGTAGACTCCGTGTGTCTCCAGAAGCCGGTCATGGTCGCCCTCGGGGACAGTCTCACTGCGGGCATGCAGGACGGCGTCCAGAGCGCCGACCGACAGATGGCCTGCTACTTTGCCCTGATCGCGGGCGCGGCCGGGATTGGCGTGAACCTTCCCCTCATCAACGGCAGCGTCCCGCCCGGCTTCTGGACCGGCACCGTGTTCGACGTTCGCCACGTGGTCGCGCTGCGCCAGGACATGGTGAAGAAGGTCGGTCCCATTGCGGCCATGCTGGAGTACGTCGGCACGCCCGACGACCTCTCTCCCGTCTGGAAAATCGACGGCATGGGCAAGCGCGATCCCGCCACCAGGGATACCGCGGAGCGCCCGCAGCACAATTTCGCGGTGGCCGGATACGAGCTGCGCCATCTCAACGACGTCCGCAGCATGTGGGATTACGTGCGCGAGCTGCGGGAGTCGTTGGACGAAAAGGGCGGCCTCGTCATGGAGTTGCCTGGCACGCGCGAGATTCTGCAGAACGGCGAGGACGCCGGTCGGGGCTCGCAGGTGGATCAGGCCATCCGCTTGCAGCCCGACCTGGTGCTTTTCTGGGGCGGGGCGAACGACGCGCTGGTGCCCGCGTTCGACGGCGTCATCGACGATCGCACCCTTACGCCGATCGTGGATCAAGTGTGGGATTTCTGGCACAAGGACCTGCTCACCAACAAGTGGTCCCGCCGCCAGTCCGATCACCCCATGAAAGGATTCTACAGCGCGCTGAGCGGTCAGCAGGGCGCGATTACCCGACTGCTCCGGGAGACGAAGGCGGAGATCATGCTGATGAACCTGCCCAACATCGCAGCCGTTCCGTTCCTGCGCGAGCTGGGCAGGCCCATGGGCCCGCTGCCCTTCCGGGTGATTCTCCAGGACGGCACCGACGTGACCGAGCAACTCGAGCGCTACGTCATCCCCGACGCTGTAAATGGCGAGGGCAAGGAGGGCCGCACCCAGTTTCCGCCGGGCACGAAGGTGGGGCTCACCAACCTGCTGGGTAAGCTGGCCGCCTCCAACATCCAGAACGTCGCCCAGATGCACGAAGAGAGCCTTCGACGAGTGGGAAGTGCTCGACTCTGATGAGATCGAGCGCGTCGACGACCGCATCGACGAATTCAACCAGGTGATCGCGCGCGCTGCCCGCAATCCCCGCGTGCACCTTGTGGACATGCACGCCGTCATGAACGACATGCGCGACAATGGCCGCGATTTGCGCGGCGCCGGTCCGCCGGTGCGCGTCACCACGAGGATGACCGGCGCGGCCGGCAGTGACGGCGTGGATGGCATCTTCAGCTACGACGGCGTGCACCCCAGCAACACCGGGCACGCGGTGGTGGCCAACATCGTCCTGGATAAAATCAAGCAAGACCTGGGAAGTCGGGACAAATTCCGCGTTTTCAAGGACGCTCCGCCCATCGACGAGAAAGTGGTCTATAACTCCGATCCGCACCGCGGCGAGCGGCCTGCCCTGATCCTGATTCCAGACGTCGCCCCGTTGCTTGCGCCGGATCCGCAAGGAATGTTTACATCAATAAGAAAACCGCCCGACGTGCAGGCGGCTCCCCTGGCATTTGACCCGGTCTCAGCCCTCGACGGCGGTGGTCTTTTTGCGCAGGGAGGTGCGCAATGTCCCTGAAGTCCAGGTGATCATCCGCAGGATGAACTCCAGGTAGATCTCGCCCACTTCGATACCGGCCACCTCGACGCGGCTGCGTCCCCAGTCCACCAGTCCGCCGCACCAGTGAGGCGCGAGGTCCGTACAGAAGGCCGCCGTGCGCCCCTTGCCGGCCTCTCCCACGACCAGCATCGGCCGTTCCAGGCCGACGTCCAAGGTTGGGGATTTGCCACGGCCGCGCACCTTGATTTCCGCGCCGGAGAGCAATACCTGCGCGCTGGCCCGCGGGGTAACCGCGTTGTACCCCATGATGGTGGGCGGCCGCCGGAAATTCAATCCATCCACCAGGGGATGGCTGCTTGACGGCCACAGCACCAGGCCGGTCGGCACGTTGCGCCGGTCGTCGTCGGTGCTCATGCGGACCGGCAAGAGATTCGCCAGTCCCGTCGCGCGATATCCCCCGGATTTTCCGGTAAATGTTTCCCAACCGCCCACCATCAATAGACCCATGCCTTGCTCGCCGACCATTGAGACGATGTTGCGATCCGCGGCGCTGCCCAA
>VGFD01000602.1 GCA_016868975.1 Armatimonadota bacterium
GGCAGCGTGGAGAGCGCTGTGACGGCGATCCCGGCCGCAGTGGAGTGGAGGAAGTCGCGTCGACGCATGGGCTCAGCCTCCTAGAGAAGTCCTCCTAGAGAAGTCGGCCGCGGGTTCGGCACCTGCGCCGCGCGTCCCTGCGAAGGATCTAGTACACGTTCCACGCGATCCCGAACCAGCTCCACGCGCCCGGCTTGCCGGACCAGCGGTGCACCTTGATGGTGTAGGTCTGGCCCGCGGTGCCCACGAAGTCCACCACCTCGTACGAGTTGTCCCACGACAGCGAGGCGGCGACCTGCTTGCCCTTGGCGTCGAAGACGCGCACGTCGAGGTCGAGGTCGAGCACCGATGCGAACACCTCCTCGGCGGCGGCGTCCTTGCGCGCCGTGGCGGTGCTGTTCCATGCCAGCCCGACGCGCACGGTGCGCCGCGCGCCGTCCTTCGGGACCGTCACCTGCCACGTCTTCTCGGCCCACCCGTAGCGGTCGAAGGAGCCGTCGTGGCGCAGCGTGCCGATGTCCCATGCCCGCGGCGCGGCGGCGCCTTTCCAGCGGTTCCCCGCCACGGTGATGGACTCGTTCACGTTGAGCGCGCCGGCGCCGTCGAAGGCGTCGCGGCCGTTGCGCACGTCCTCCCACCAGGTGTTGGGAGCGTTCGCCACGCTGGCCCCGGTGGAGGTGACGCCGTTGTGGCTGGCCACGTTGGCCACGGCGCCGGCAAACAGCAGGGCGCGGATTCCCTCCGGCCAGATCTTGAGGATGGGCTGCGCCCCCTGCAGCAGCGCCACCGACCCGGTGGTGGCGGGGGACGCCATGCTGGTGCCGGTCTTGGTGACGCCCAGCACCGTCACCTGGTCGCCGTTGGCGCAGATCTCCGGCAGCTCGCGGTCGCCGTGCGGCGAGGTCGGGTTCACGAAGCACGACGACGCCACCATGCTGGTGGCGGTGTCGTCGTGGTTGCCCGCGCTGATGCTGTTGAATCCCTTGTGGTTCACGAACTCGTCGCCGGCGTCGTCGCCGCTCTCGTAGCAGGTCGATCCCTTGCCGCACCAGTTGCCGGCGGCCTGCACGATGGTGGGCCACGGGTACTGCAGCACCTTGTAGTCCTTGTAGATGTCGTCGGACGACATGCCGTCGTTGATCTCGTCGTCGCGGTGGAAGCTCTGGTTCAGCGCCGACACGCGGATGGTGTCCACCGCCCAGTCGAGCGCGGCAAGGTCCATGGTGTTGGCGGCGTACACCTTCGCCTTGGGCGCGAAGCCCGGCGTGGCGGAGGTGTTGCAGACGATGCCGGTGACGTGAGTGGTGTGGCTGTTGGCGTTGCACGCGATGCCCTGGGTGGTGGCGTAGTCGCTGACGATGGCCAGTTGCGCGGTGTTGTCGGCGCAGTCCTCCCACACCGCGACCTTGACGTCTTTCGCGTCCGCGCCGTTGGCCTGCGCGGTGTCGGCGCCGGCGATCGACAGGGCGGTGGCAAGATCGGTGCGGCCCACGGGGTCGAAGAGCAGGATCATGGCGACGTCCGGATTCTGCGCCAGGGCCTTGATGCGCTCCGTGGAGAGCTTCGCGACGACCACCGGCGCGTCGGCCGCATGGCGCAGCGTCTCGCCTTCCTTCAGCTCCAGGCGCTTGACCACCGTCTCCTTCTGCTGGCGGAACCGCTCCAGAGCGGCGCGCGCCTGCTCGTCCAGGCGCTTCAGGGCGGCGTCCAGGCCGTCCGCGCTCTCCGGGCGATCCAGCACCGGCATCGGGTCGGTCTTGACCCACAGCATCACGAGCTGCGGGCTCTGCGGGTCCTTCTGCAGCCGCCGCGCCAGGGCCGGGTGCACCTTGCCGTAGCGCTGGAACTGCGCCAGCCAGGCAGCGCGCACGCGCTCCGGCGACACGCCGCGCCGCAGCCGATCGAAGGCGGTCTCGAGCAGCTCGTTGGAGACGGTCTTGCGGCCTTTCACCAGCCCGTACCAGTCGTTGCCGACGCGCACCACGCTGTGATGCTCGATCAGGGTGCCGGGCGGCGCCGGAATCTTCTCCACCGGGACGCGCCGCTCGCCGGGGGCGATGGACGGGTCCTGGGCGGTGGCGGCGGGCGCGAGGCACGCAAGCGCCGCGAGAGCCAGCAGGGCGATGAGTCGGATGGTGCGCATGGACGAGTCCCCTTCCGTGCAGGTCGAGGCGGGGGCTTCAGGCTGCCGGTGGCTCCGTCCTGCCTCGTGGCCCGGGGGTTTCCTGTGGCGCGTCGTCGAGGTGTGCGCACCCACGTGCCGCCCTGCGGCCGAAATTCCGGCCAGAAACATGGCGGCGAGCGCGACACCGATGCATGCCCACGCGAGCCCAATGAACTGGCCGAACATGATGTAGTCGCCGGCCACGTTGCTGAGGGCCTGCCTGGGGGCGGCCAGTGCCGGGTCGTTGCTGTTAAGAATCTTGGACGGCGGGTGCTCCTTGAAAAACGTGATGGTTTCTTGTTTTTCAGCGGGCGAGAGCTTCGGATGCGCATACACCGACTTCGCGATCTGCTCTTGCACGTACGAGTCATATTGATACACGGCGTACTTGAAGAAGCAGAGTGACAGCACCGGAATCGCCAGAATCATGAGAATCGGCAGCAGGTAACGACGTACGAAACCCCACCTGGAATCGTGTTCCACTTAGTAACCCCTCTCTTCCCCCGGCGCGGGAAGCGCGATCAGCTTTTGGTTTTCGGCATGCAGATTGTACAACCTGCTCCGCGAGCGCGTGACAGGGCAGCGCCGTAGTTGAGGAGCCGAGGAGCCGATAGTCAATCGGACTCTGGCCTGCTGACGCGCGGCACGCGACACGACGACACGACGATTTTCACTCTGCGCGATCAACTCCGCGAGTACGTCGTCGAGAGGGCCTCGAAACCGGCGTCTAGATGTTGAGTCCTCGTTTAGATCTTTAGATCAGCCCTTGAGGCCCAGGTCCGCAAGCAGGCTGGCGGTTCCCCCGGCACCAAACACCAGCGTCAACCGCTGGCGCTCGTCCCTCCGGCCTTCTTCCCGAAACGGCACGGGGTTGACGGAAAGTGAAGTGACCAGGGCTCGATCGAGATCCGCGGTGAGAAGCGGGCCGAATCGCCCTAGCCATCGGCGAATGAGCGATTGTTCGAGGGTGATCAGTTTCGTTGTTCGGACCTTGGAGGGCACCGAAAGACCGGTCAGTCGAAACTCCGGATGCGTCGGGAACTCGGTAGGCTTCCCCGGCCACCACCAGCGCGGGCTTTTCGGCGGCTCTGGGACGAACCAGAGTCGAGCGCCACCTTAAGCGGGGCGGCTCTGGGACGAGAGCGGCGCGCGGCACGTTCACAAGGCTGTAACCTGACGTTCACACAATGGCCACACCGTCGCCGTACACTATGGC
>VGFD01000603.1 GCA_016868975.1 Armatimonadota bacterium
CAGCGGCGCGGCGGCGATGGCCAATCTGCCCGAAGGCTTTGGCAACCGTCCCCAGCGCGACGGGCTGCAGATGAACCCGACCTACGTGCTGGCCGCGATGGTCGTCCCCACGATGCTCCTGCTGGGCGTCCTGGCAATCTTCCTCATCAAGCAGCGCAAGGTCCAGGCCGACAAGACCGGCTTGATCCTGAGCGGTGCGGGTGGCACCACCACCTCCGACATCTCCGACCTCTTGTCCGATAAGATCGGCCGTTCCACCGCCGCGTCGCAGACCACCAAGGTCAACAACACGGAACAGCTCGAGAAGCTGGCAAAGGAAAAGCCGACCAAAGTCGCCGAACTCCTCAAGAGCACGTGGCTTTCCGACAAAGAGAGGTGACCTTCCATCGCTAGTGGGAATCTGACGGCGCGGCAGAAGACCGCCATCCTGATACGGTCTCTGCCGCCCGAGGTCTCCCAACAGATCTTGATGGAGCTGGGGCCAGAAGGCCAGAAGATCCTCCTCGAAGCGAATCAGCTCAACGTGTCCGCTGAGCAGCGGGCA
The DNA here is from genome assembly GCA_016868975.1 of Armatimonadota bacterium. Taxonomy (GTDB): domain Bacteria; phylum Vulcanimicrobiota; class Xenobia; order RGZZ01; family RGZZ01; genus VGFD01. The sequence continues at coordinate 545 of VGFD01000603.1, forward strand.
CAGGTAATTGAGGAATTTCTTCAGACCACGGACGGGTCGTCCCTGGGCGCCACCATGCGCGATGCAGCCGGACCGGGAGCCACCTCCCCGTTCGGCTTTTCTCCGCCCACCCCGGAACGCGCCTCGCCCACGGCGCCCAGCGGCGCCACGGCGACGCGCCGTCCGATGGAGTTCTTGCGGCGGGTGGACACCCGACAGATCCTGCAGATCATCCGCAAGGAGCATCCGCAGACCATCGCCTTGATCTTGTCGCATCTCGAGCGCAGCCAGGCCTCCTCGGTGCTAGGCGAGCTGTCGCCCAACCTCCAGGCCGAAGTCGCGCGGCGTCTCGCGGAGATCGGCAAGGTGAACGCCGAGGTCATGGCCGAAGTGGAGAAGGTTCTCGAATCGCGGCTGTTCTCCATCGTCGAGGGCGACTACTCGCAGAGCGACGGCAAGGAAGTGCTGCTGGAGATCCTCAACCAGGCCGACCGCAGCACCGAGGACAAGATCATTTCCGGCCTCACGGTGAAAAATCCCCAACTGGCCGGCGACCTCAAGACCAAACTGTGCGACTTCGAGGATCTCAACAACATCGACGACGCGTCGCTGCAGCAGGTGTTGCGCCTCACCGACATCCGCGACCTGTGCTTCGCGCTCAAGGGCGCGAACAAGGACCTCGCCGAGCGCATCTACCGCTGCATGCCGCCGGAAGCGGCGCGCGCGCTGCGCGGAGACGTGGAGTCGCTGCCCCAGCCCTCGTGGGAAGAGATGAAGGCGGCACAGCAGCAGATCCGCAACATTCTGCGGGGGCTGGTGGCCCTCGGCAAGATCAAGTTCAAGTAGCCCTGGTTTTCGCCCCTTAAGGAGATCCTCACTTGATCATCAAGGGCAAGAAGGGCTTCGGTTCCGAGGAGCCCCGTCCCAGCGAGCCCAAGCGGCCGGAGTCCGCCATCATCAAGAATCGCAGCGGGTTCGCGCCGCCGCCGGCCGCGCCGCCGGTGCGCAAATCCGCGCTGCTCAAGCGGGGGACGTACGTGTCGCCTGAGGAACAGCGCGAGCGCGAGCGCGCGCAGTCCCTGGCCGACGAGGAAGACGACCTGCCCCTGGAGGATCTCGAAGACGACGAGTTTGATCCGCGTCCCACCCATGCGGTGCCCGAGCCGCCGCCGCCGCCCGCCGCGCAGGTCAGCGAGGAGATGCTTGCCGAGGCCAAGCAACGCGCTGACGCCATCATGCGGCAGGCGCAGATGGAAGCCAAGAAGCTCCTTGACGAGTCGAAGATCTACTGCCAGAATGCCTTCGCCGAAGCCGAGCGGCAGGGCCTGGAGCACGGCAAGCAGCGCGCCTATCAGGAATTTTGCGGGCAGGTCGCGGAACACATGCGGCTGCTGCGCGTTACCCTGGCGCAGATGGCCGGCGCCAAGGAGCACGTGCTGCGCAGCATGCAGGGCGAGATCGCGCGCATGGCCATGCACATCGCCAAGCGGGTGACCTCCACCGAAGTGGTGGTCACCTCCGACATCGTGCAGAACCAGATCACCATGGCGCTTGAAAAGGTGAAGGATCGCGAGCACATCTCCGTCCACGTCCACCCTGAGGATCTCGAGCAGGCGCGCGCCCACAAGGACGCGTTCGCGCGCGTGCTGGAGGCGCCCAAGTCGTTTGAGATCGTAAGCAACACCAAGGTCGATCGCGGCGGGTGCATCATCGAGACCAACCAGGGCAACGTGGACGCCCGTATCGAGACCCAGCTCGCGGCGCTGGAGATCGCCTTCCAGGAGATCGAGCGACACCAGCGCGAGGAGTGGGAGGCCGCGGCGCGCGCCGCCCAGGCCGCCATGATGCCGCCGGAGCCGGCCGCGCCGGAGCTTCCGCCGGTGGCGCACGAGGACCACGGCGAGATGCAGGCGGCGCCGCCCCAGATGCACGCGCCGATGGAACACGCGGGTGAGCCTCATGCTTGAGTACGATTTTTCGTCTTACTACCGAGCCATCGATCGCACGCCCACCATCAAGATGCACGGGCGCATCAACAACGTGATCGGTCTGGCCATCGAGTGCGACGGGCCGAACGCCCAGATGGGCGAGTTGTGCTACATCTATCCCAAGGATCCGGAGCAGCGGCCCATCGAGGCTGAGGTCGTGGGCTTCAAGGGCAACAAGGTCATCATCATGCCCCTCGGCGAGGTGGGCGGCATCGGCCCTGGCTGCGAGGTGCGCGGCACCGGCGGGCCCTTGAAGGTGAAGGTCAGCCGCAACATGCTGGGCCGCGTGCTGGACGGCATCGGCAATCCCATCGACGGCAAGGGTCCCATCGACTACGAGGCCGAGTATCCGGTGCACAACGAGCCGCCCAATCCGTTCACCCGTCCGCGCATCACCAAGACCCTGCAAACCGGCGTGCGAGTGCTCGATGGCACCCTGACCCTGGGACGCGGACAGCGCGTCGGCATCTTCGCCGGCTCGGGCGTGGGAAAGTCCACGCTGCTTGGCATGATCGCGCGCAACACGGACGCGGACGTCAACGTCTTGACGTTGATCGGGGAGCGCAATCGAGAATTGCGCGACTTTATCGAAGGCGACCTCGGTGAGGCCGGCCTGGCCCGCTCGGTGGTGGTCGTGGCCACCTCCGACAAGCCCGCGCTGGTGCGCCGCATGGGCGCCTACGTGGGCACCGCGGTGGCCGAGTTCTTCCGGGACCAGGGCCAGGACGTGTTCCTGATGATGGACTCCGCGACGCGCTTCGCCATGGCCCAGCGCGAGGTCGGACTGGCCGTCGGCGAGCCGCCCGCCACCAAGGGCTACACGCCGTCAGTGTTCGCGCTCTTTCCGAAATTACTCGAGAG
>VGFD01000604.1 GCA_016868975.1 Armatimonadota bacterium
GGTGGGCGGGGACATTCTTCCCGGACAGCCGGAACTGCTGGCCCACAACGTGGGCCCCACAACCTGGCTGCGCCGCGCCGACGGTCCGACGCTGCACCGCGGCGACTGGGCGGAAATTCCGGACGTTCGACGAGCAGTCACCGTTATCGACACAATCGACGCCTTGCAGGACGCCCCCGACGCCCCCGACGCCCTCGTCTACGTGGCCGCCGGAAACGATGAGTCCCTGGAAGTGCTGGCCGAGCGCTGCGCGCCGGGCGCGTGCCTGGTGCTGGTGGCGCCGCATGGCTCGCCGCTCGCCGCAAAACTGGATGCTCAGCGGGTCTGGCGCGCCGCCTGGCGCCAGGAGTGGGTCGGCGGCGCCGATTTCGGCATGGCGCCCGGCCACGCTCTGAGCGGAAGAATCGAGGCGCGGTGCTGGTGGAAGCAGCGCGCGCCCCTCGAGCGGCTGGAGGATCTGGCCGTTCGGCTGTCCGACCGCCTGGAGCCGCGCATCTGCCAGGTCACGCTGGATCCGCTGGAAATACTTCTCGGCCTGTACGCATGGTCGGAGGGCTACGCGCGCGTCATGCAAGAGGTGTGCGCGCGTGAAGGCGTTGCCGCGCGAGTGCGCTCGCTGCGGGCCGGACCGCCGCCCGGCGGAAAATTCGCCAGCGAACGGGAGCACACGGTCCTGGAAGTTGAAATCGACGGCCTGTGGACGACCTGGGATCCGCTGCTCGGGCTGGGGTATCTTTCCTCGGTCGACGAGCTGATCGCGAATCCGGCGGCCGCTGCGGAAATTATCGGGCGGCGCGACGGCAAGCACTGGGCGAAGTACGGCCTCGCCCGCTTTGCGGGTGAAGAATTCTGGAGCGCGGTGACGCAGCAGGCGCATCGCGAGGATCTTGAGCAGCCGCCGGTCTGGCAGGAGTGCCCGGCGCGGGTGAGAGGTATTGTGTGAGCAACGCACAGATGGACTGGAAGGAACAAACCCGCTTGCAGTGGTCCGGCCACCCCTGCGGGTCGGAAACTTCCGGCGCCCCTTTTGGCAGCCGCGAATTCTTTGACGAGGTCGAGCGCTACCGTTACGGGGTCTATGCCCCCTGGATGAAGGAGGATATACCCTTCACCGAGTACGCCGGCAAGCAGTTGCTTGAGGTCGGCGTTGGGATGGGCTCGGATCACCTGCAATGGGCCCGCGGCGGCGCCATCTGCACGGGGATTGATCTGACGGAGCGTTGCATCGAGATCACCCGCGGCCGCCTCGAATTGTATGGGCAGAAAAGCAGTCTGCGTCAGATGGACGCCGAGAAGCTGGATTTTCCGGCGGAAAGCTTTGACCTCGTATATTCGTTCGGCGTCCTGCACCACACGCCGGATACTCAGGGCGCAATCGACGAGATCTACCGTGTGCTCAAGCCCGGCGGCAAAGCCATCGTCATGCTCTACCATCGGGACTCTTGGCACGTAATCGCAAAATTGTTGACCGTCAACGGAATCTTTGAAGGACAGTTTGCCGACAAGTCGCTCCACCAGACGCTCGGCGAGGGGGAGTATTCCTTCAACCGTCAAGCACTTCCGCTGGTCAAGTTGTACACTCGTTCCGAAGCCATGTTTCTGTTCCGCCGCTGGCGCCGGGTGGACAACATCGTCCGCCAGTTGACCCGCGGCGAGCTGAGCATGCCCTCGCTGCCCAATCCACGGACCGATGTGACGGTCGAGGTGGTTCCCCAGATCGAGGAGAAAAAGAACTTCGTGCGCGGTTTCGCCGCGCTGCCGGGCGCGCCGCAAACGGTCGTTTTGCCCGGCTGGAATCCCTGGGAAATCAATCCGTGGAAGCTGCTTTTTGACGCAATCAACCAGAAAGCCGGCGACATTTCCGACAACGCGGTGAAGGAATTGGGCGCCGTCTTTGGCTGGAATGTCGTCGTCTTTGCCGAAAAGTAGCCTGAACACTCCGTACGGCGGCGCCCTGGTGGACCTTTGCGTGTCGGGGGCCGCGCTGCGCGAGCGCGCCGGCCGGCTCCCTTCGCTGCAGTTGAGCGAGCGGTCCGCGTGTGATCTGGAAATGCTGGCGGTGGGCGGCTTTTCCCCGCTCGATCGCTTTATGGGCGCGGCCGATTATCAACGCGTGGTGGCGGAGATGCGGCTCGCGGACGGCACGGTGTTTCCAATCCCCATCACGCTGCCGATCGACGATGACTTCAAAGTCACGCTGGACGGCGAGATCGCCCTGCGCGACGCAAAGAACGACCTCCTCGCGGTGATGACCGTGCACGAGATTTTCCAGTGGGATCCGGATCAATTCCGTCAGGCCGTGCCGGGCACGCGCGATCCGCGCCACCCACTGGTGGCGGAGTCGGCCCGCTGGGGGCGGCGCTTCATCTCCGGACCGCTGCAAGTGCTCCAGCTTCCGGTGCACTATGATTATCGGGATTTGCGCCTCACCCCGGTCGAGACCCGGCAGCGGCTGGAGGCCACCGGTTACGCGCGGGTGGTCGCCTTCCAGACGCGCAATCCTCTCCACCGCGCCCACGAGGAGCTGACCAGGCGGGCCATCGAGGAAGTGGACGGCGTCCTTCTGCTCCACCCCGTGGTGGGCATGACGAAGCCGGGCGACGTGGATCACTTCACCCGCGTGCGCACCTACAAAGTGTTGACCGAGCGGTATTTCGACCGCAACCGGGTGGTGCTTTCCCTGGCGCCCTTCGCGATGCGGCTGGCCGGGCCGCGCGAGGCCCTCTGGCACGCGATCATCCGCCGCAACTACGGCTCCAGCCATCTCATTGTCGGCCGCGATCACGCCAGCCCGGGACTGGATTCCGAGGGTCACCCCTTTTACGGGCCGTACGACGCGCAAGAGCTGGTGGAGCGCTTTCAGGACGAGGTGGGCGTTCGCATGGTGCCTTTCAGGGAAATGCTTTACCTGCGCGAGGAGGATCGCTACGAGGAAGCCTCCCGCGTGGCGCCGGAGGCCCCTGTGGCCTCGCTGTCGGGCACCCAGGTGCGCGAGGAGTACCTCAACAGCGGCCGCCTGCTGCCCGACTGGTTCACGCGCCCTGACGTGGCGCGCATCCTGGCGGAAGCCTATCCCCCCCGCCACCGCCAGGGCGCCTGCCTGTGGTTCACCGGCCTGAGCGACGCCGGCAAGTCCACCACCGCGGACCTGCTCACCGTGCTGCTCATGGAGCGCGGCCGCCAGGTCACCGTCCTCGACGGGGACGTGGTGCGCACCCACCTCTCCCGAGGGCTGGGCCGATCCGCGCCGCAAGGCCACTGTGGGCGGCGGCGCGCCCGCCCCGGCGCCGGGCCGGCGCCCGGACAACCCCCAGGCGCAGGCGCCGCCGCCCCTCTTGATCAACCAGCCGCCCATGCAGC
>VGFD01000605.1 GCA_016868975.1 Armatimonadota bacterium
AATTCTCGTGATCGACAATTACGACTCGTTCACGTACAACATCGTGCAGATTCTGGGAGAATTGGGCGCCGAGGTCGAGGTCGTGCGCAACGACGCGGTTTCCGCCGAGGAGGCGATGGGGCGCCCTTTTGAGGCCGTAATCATCTCCCCGGGGCCGGGCACGCCGTCGGATGCGGGTATCTCCTGCGAGGTCATCCGCCGTCTGGGCGAGGAGGGACGGCGGCCGCTGCTGGGCGTCTGCATGGGCCACGAGTGCATCGCGGAGGCGTTCGGCGGGAAGGTGGTGCGCGGGGACCGGCTGATGCACGGCAAGGTGTCTCCGGTGTACCACGACAATCGGACGGTGTACAAGGGCCTGGAGAACCCGTTCGACGCGACCCGCTACCATTCGCTCATCGTCGAGGAAGCGTCACTCCCGGAGTGCCTGGAGGTCACCGCCTGGACCCGAGAGGGCGAAATCATGGGGTTGAGGCACCGCACGCTCCCGATTGAGGGCGTCCAGTTCCACCCGGAGTCGGTGATGACCGACGAAGGGCGGAGGCTGCTGCAGAACTTTATCACGCGCGCCCGCTAGAGAAGCGCCCGACACCACCGCGCTCGGCCGGTGATGTGCGCCCGGCCCGGGGCCGTCCTCGTGCGTCAGTGGCGGCGTTGGTTCTGCTTGCGGCGCTCTTCTTCTTCGCGGTGCATCTCGTCGACGGCCAGCTTGAGGCGTCGAATGAGGCGGTCCTCGTCGACGCGGTACTTGAAGGCCATCTGGCCGTTGATGGTGACCACGGGGATCTTGTCGGAGTAGAGCCCGTAGGCCACGGTGTCGAGGTTGATGTTGACCTCTTCGAGGTCGAACATGTGGTAGGGTCGGACCCGCTCCAGGACTTGCTTGGCGTCCTCGCAGAGGTGGCACTGGGGCTTGAAGTAGACGGCGACCTTGGGCACAGCCATGGGCCAGCGTTTCTCGCCGCGCGGCGGGGTCCCCTTTCCTGGCCGGGAGCGAGTCCCGATGGGCTCCGGGCGCGCCATTGCGCCCTCCGGCGCGAGTGTTGACAACCCGAACCACTTCGGGTAAACTCTTGCTATTGCGCGCGAGCGCACCCCAAGGGCGAGTAGCTCAGTCGGCTAGAGCACCAGGTTCACATCTTGGGGGTCACAGGTTCAAGTCCTGTTTCGCCCACCACCGAGTGCCTTCGGGCACTCACAATAGAAAACGGTGTCCTGGTTTCGCCAGGACAACGCGGGGTCGTGGCCTAGCGGTTAAGGTGCCGGCCTGTCACGCCGGAGATCGCGAGTTCGAATCTCGTCGGCCCCGCCAATATTGCCGAGGTAGCTCAGTCGGTAGAGCACATGACTGAAAATCATGGTGTGGCCAGTTCGATTCTGGCCCTCGGCACCACACGAAGCCCCGCAACGGCGGGGTTTTTTGATGCCCGCTGGCCTGGTCCCGCGTCCTGAGCGCCGAGTCCCTGGGCCTTGATGTACGCGTACATGTCCGGGTCCATCGTCTGCAATTTCTCGCGCAGCACCGGAGACGCTAGATAAAATGCCACTGCTTCGGCGTAGTATTCGATGACCTTGCGGGTGCGGGCGGCGTAGTCGCTCCAGTCGTACTCGTCCTTGTGGCCTGCCGGCGGCGTCTCCACCGTGCGGGTCTCGCCCTCGCTGGAAACCTTGAGCGTCGTGCCGTTCGCCAGCGGGACGTTTCCGGACACCGCGTCAAAGCGCCGCTCCTCCGCGAGTTCCCGCTTGCCGGCCCACGACGACCAGAGCGCGACGCCGGCTCCCGCCGCCATCAACGGGGCCAGAAGCGGCGCGGCGAATCCGACCGCCACCGCGCCCGCGCCCTGCAGGGCCGCCATGACCAGCGGGATCGTGACGCGCATGTTTCCGCCCTTGTCGTCCCTGCTTGTCTCGGTGATCGTTTCTCGACCCGCCTCGTTGGTGCCCCGGGTATTTTCGATGGTGCGGCCGAAATAATTCGTGCGTGACAACGCGGTGGGGAATTTATTGATCTCGTCCCGCGCGTGCGCGGCCACGTCGACTGCCGAGCGCAGCTGATACTGCTGGTACAGGCGCTCCAGCGCGGGGTCGGTCTGCGAGTCGTACCTCTGGGCCGGGTTCCACAGCGCGCGGGACAGCCAGGTCGTCTTGTCGCGATGGCGCTGGAAGTCGATGCCGTGCGCCATCTCGTGAATCAGCACCCGCTTGTGGTCATTGCGCGCCCACTTGCGGTTCACGTGGATCTCTTTTTTCGTCTCCACGTGCAGCCCGCCGGTGTTGATGGACATGTCGTCCTTGAATGCGATCTTGTAGCCGCGCTCGTGGAGCATCTCCACCAGGTCCAGCCGGTACGCCGTGCAGGCCTCGAGCGCGAGCGCCCGCTCCTCCGGTCGGGTGGACTCGTCCAGCATGCCGTCCACGGCCGCGGCATACGCGGCCGAGGCGCCGAGCGGCACGCTCGCCGGGGGCTGGCTGGTCGCCTGGATCCGATCAAGCATGGGTACCCAACATTATCCCCGCCGGAGGCGCGTTTGTCTATACCTTGTGACCCGCCTGTAACGCCGCTGCAATCCGCACCTCCTATCATGGTGCTGTGAAGCGCCACGTACGAAGACTCCTCGCCGTCGCCAGGCTCCTCTGGGGCGGGTGGCTCGCAACCGTGCCTCCCGCCGACGCCCCCGCGCCGACGAGCGGCCGCAACGCCATCTGGTTGCGCCATCGCTGGTTCGCGGAGATGCCCGCGCCGGGCGCGCTCGAATCCCTGGTGTGGCGCTTGCGCGACCACGGCGTGCGCGATCTCTTCTTTCACGTCGGTCCCCTGGACGCCCGCGGCGACATCCCCGCCTGGGATGCGGAAACCTGGCGCGTCACTCGCGACCGTATTCGAGCGCTGCTGCCGAGCGCTCGCCTCTTTGCCTGGGTGGGCGGCGTCACCGACTTTGCCCTGGCGCCCGCCGCCGACGTCGTGGATCTCGCAAGCGTCGACACCCGGAAGGCCATCGCGGCAACCTGCGCTTCGCTTATAACGAAGGGCGGCTTCGACGGCATCCACTACGATCTCGAGCTCATCGCCACCGGTGATCGAGACTGGCTCGATCTTCTCGAGCGCACCCGTCCGGTGGCTCCGCTGTCCGTGGCCACGCCAAACCTCCGTCCTCCCTTCCCCTGGCCGGCCGGCGGCTGGCTCGATCATCGGGTGCTGACCGCCTCCCTGTGGACGCTCGACTACTTCCGCGAGTTAGCCACCCGCTGCGACCAGATCGCGGTGATGGCCTACGACACCGCGATGCCCACGCCCCCCCTATACGCCCGTTTCGTGGCCTGGGAAACCGCCGCGCTGGCTCGCGGCCTGCAATCCAGCGATT
>VGFD01000606.1 GCA_016868975.1 Armatimonadota bacterium
TCTCGTTCTCAGCCATGCGGACCGAGATGCCTTCCAGCCAGAAGTGGGGGTGCGTCTTGCACTCGCTGAATCCCTGGCAGCGGTTGCAGCGCTTGGTGCGCATGTTGATTTCACGGGTCCGGACGTCGTGGCACTCGGGATCGAGAAACTTGAAGTCGTCCAGGAACTCGCGCAGGTAGGCTTCTTTGTAGGTGGCCATTCGGGGATGTGTACCTCCACTGGGCTTTCGACGCCTGGCTTGCGGTCGATGGTTCCGCCCAGCCAAAAAATGCGAGGGCCGTGGTTCGACGCCCGCACGACAATCCCTTCTTTCGGGTCCTGAGCGAGAACGCGCCTTCTGATGCGGGGGGAGGAATTGTTGCGAAGTCCGAATAAACTACGCCGTCCCAAAAAGAGGGAGGCTACCATGTTTGGTCTATTCGGGAAGAAGAAGCCGAGGCTCAAGCTCGAGCCCAAGCAAGAGCTCGAGCTCGAGTTCGTGGACGGGGAAAACGTCGAGAACTACTTCACCCGCGTCCTGCAACTCGATCGCAAGCGTATCGTCGTGCAGATCCCGACGCAAAACAAGATTCAGATCGGCGTCAATGTGGGCGACCCGGTCACCGTCACCTACATGGACGGGGATATGGTCTACCAGTTCAGCTCCCGCATCATGGATCGCAAGGAGCGCGAGATGGACCTTGCCCTTGCGACCGACCTCAAAGAAGAGAAGACGCCCATTCACACGGACGACTTCACCCTGGAGATCCCCATCCCGGTCGAGTATCGCGCCATGAGCACGGCGCACTTGCAGACCGCCACCACCAAAGCCATCAACGCGAAGGGGATCGACATTCTCACCAACCTGCCGATTCCGCCGGGCACCTCCCTTCACATCGAGCTGGAGATCCCCGGCTCCTCCGCCATCAAGACGCAAGGCCGCGTGGCGCATTCGCAGAAGATCCCCAATGACCGCAAGGCGCTCACCCAGATCGAGTTCGAGGATATTAGCAACACGGATCGCGAGACCATCTTCCGCTACGCGATCTTCTACCAGCAGCGCAAGGTGCGTAAGGAGGCCCGTCAGCCGGAGTGAGGCAGCTCGGCGCGCTGCGCAGCCTGGTGGTGAAAGTCGGCACCGGGCTGTGCATGCGGGACGACGGCCGACTTGACGGGCCCACCCTCCTGGCCCTGGCCCAGCAGATGGCCGCGCTGCGACAGCGCGGCTGTCGGCTTGTTCTGGTGACTTCCGGGGCCGTCGGCATGGGGCGCGCGGTGCTTGACGAGTACGCCCCGGTGTCGCTGGCCGAAAAGCAGGCCCTGGCCGCCGTCGGGCAGGTGGCCATCATGAACGCGTGGCAGAACATCTTCGGCCTGCTCGACGTGCGCGTGGCCCAGGTGCTGCTCACCCGCCAGGACCTGGAGAGCCACGAGCGCTTTCTCAACGCGCGCCACGTGTTGTCGGCGCTGCAGCGTCGGGGAATTCTTCCGGTGGTGAACGAGAACGACTCCGTCGCCACTGAGGAGATCAAGATCGGCGACAACGACAACCTCGCCTCGCTGGTGGGCAACGTGGTGGACGCCGACGTGGTGGTAAACCTGACCAGCACCGAGGGATTGTGGCGCGGCGTGCCGGGTGCCCCGGGCGCGGAGATCGTGCGCGAGGTGCACCACATCGACGAAGCGCTCGAGGCCCTGGTGCACGGCTCCAAGACGCGCCACGGGACCGGCGGCATGATGACCAAGATCCAGGCCGCGCGCATCGCCACCGGGTACGGCGCGCACATGGCGATCGTGCCGGGCCGCGAGCCGAACGTGCTCCTGCGGCTGATGGATGGCGAGGAGATCGGTACCGTGTTCATCCCCGGCCAGCGCCGCGTGCGCGGGCGCCGCCGCTGGATCGCGTACGGCGGCAAGGTCGCCGGCACGCTGCGGGTCGACGCGGGCGCCTCCGAAGCCGTGAAGCGCAAGGGCCGCAGCCTGCTGGCGGCGGGGATTGTCGACGTGCAGGGCCGCTTCGAGGTCGGCGACCTGGTTCGCGTGGAGGGGCCGGACGGGGACAAGATCGGCCAGGGCCTCGCCAATTATTCGTCCGAGCAGGTGGCCCGCATCAAGGGCCTGCCCACCGAGCAGTTCGAAGGGGTGCTCGGTTTCAAGGGCCACGACGAGGTCGTGCACCGCGATCACTTCGTGCTCGAGCAGGGGTCGCCACAGCCGACGCCTCCCCACCTTGAACGGCCCGCTGGGCAGCCTGTTTCCATTGACTTGCCGCGCGGGCAGGGGCCCGCGCTTGACGCATGAAGACCCGGATCCTGGTAGTTGACGACGAGGAGTCCATCGTCGAGTTCGTCAGCATGGGCCTGCGGTACGAAGGTTTCGAGGTGACCTGGGCCGACTCCGGCCGCGCCGCCCTGGATCGCTTCCGTGACGAGTCGCCCGCGCTGATCGTCCTCGACGTGATGCTCCCCGACCTGGACGGCATCGAGGTGTGCCGCCGCATCCGCGCGATCAGCAAGGTGCCCGTCATCATGCTGACCGCGCGCGGCGAGACCGACGACAAGGTGCTCGGCCTGGAGAGCGGGGCCGACGACTATCTCGCCAAGCCCTTCAAGTTCAAGGAATTGCTGGCCCGCGTGCGGGCGCTGCTGCGGCGGGCGGGATCCGACACCGGCAACGTGCTCGCTTTCGGCGACCTCACCCTCGATCGCGCCTCGCGAGTGGTGACCCGCGGCGGCCGCGCGGTGGAGCTCACGGTGCGCGAGTACGAGCTGCTGGAGCTGCTGATGCAGCGCCCGCGGCAGGTATTCACCCGCGAGCAGATCCTCAACCGCCTGTGGGGCTTCGACTTCACCGGCGACACCAACGTTGTGGAAGTCCACGTGAGCGCGCTGCGCGCCAAGATCGCCGACCGAGACCGCACCCTGATCCGCACGGTCCGCGGCGTGGGGTACATGCTGGGGGGGGAAGGCCTCAGGAGCCAGGGATCAAGGTAAAGCCCATGGTCGCAAAGTGGTGGTCGAACGCGAACGCTTTCTCAATCTTTTGTTTCTGCGCGACGGCGAAACTTGTGCAATCCACGAACGAAAAATCCTGATCCTCATCGCCGAGAAATATCCGGCGAGCTTCTGCAAACGCAACGTCGTCTACTCGCACGAGCGCGACAGTACCCGTACTAATCGCCCGGTCCAGGTATTGCAGGAACGATGCGGCCTTTTGATGACCTGCATCGTAGCGCAGTCGGGTAAGCGTCTCAGATAGAACATAGTCTGTTGTCAAAAGAGGCGTGCGAGATGCTGCAAGTTGGCGCATCGCTCGAGCGGCGGCCTGATGGAGGCTGTCAGTCCGAATTGCGGTTGCTATCCAGGCACCGGTGTCGACA
>VGFD01000607.1 GCA_016868975.1 Armatimonadota bacterium
AGGTAGCACATACTGACCGATGAGTCAAGGGTGGAGGGCGCGCCTGCGCGCCACTCAGCGGACCAGCCGACGCTCCTCGGCCTGCACCGTGAAGCCCCCGATCTCGGTGCCGTCTTCCATGCGGATGAGCCAGTCGTAGACGTCCTCTTCCTGCATCTGGAGCGTCTGCCCGATCACCAGGTCCTTGCGCACCCGCGGCACGCTGGCGAGCTGGCCGCGCAGCATCCCGTCGTGCCAGCCGGAGACCGCAATCCACATCATCTCCGGCCTGCCCTCGCGGGTGGGGTACGCGCGACGCACGTAGAGCTGGTGCCCCCGCGGCCATCCCCGCTTGAAACGTTCCTTCAGGCCGGGCAGCTCTTCCATGGCGATGCGGTGGCCCTCCTCCCCGGACAGGCTCTTCACCGGCGGCTTCGTTGCAACGACCGGCTCCGGCGACGGCGGCGGCTCGGGCTTCGGCTCCTCGCGGCCCTGCAGGTCGTCGAGCATGGCGCGCAGCCACTCCGCGTGCGTCCCGCGAAAGCCCTCCGGGGACACCAGCCGCAGGTACGGCATGGCCGGCACCGGCGGTCGAATCTGTTCCAGCAGCAGCACCGTGGTCCGCTTCGCGTTGGGCATGGTGACGGCCTCGAAGCGGGCCCGCTGGAGCGCCTCGTGGCGCAGGTCGAGGAGCATCTCGGCGGGGATGGCGACCTCAGGCACCGCCGCGTCGGTCCCCAGGGCCTTGCGGGCGCGGTGAATGAGGATCTGGGCGAGTGCCATCAGCGGCACGTGCAGCGCGGGCAGCATGTTTTGCGGCGCGTCCTCGACGCGGACTTCCGGCATCTGGAACTTGCGCAGGCCGCTGGTGGAGAGGTGGCCGCGGCGCGGCGAGAACACTGTGACGAAATCGCGGGCGCGCGGCACTGGCCCGACCGCATCCCGGTAGGAGGCGACTGGAACAAGCCAGGCCTGATCGCGATCCATCACCACCCCGTGATAGCCGCTTGCAAACGCCCGGGTGGCGGCGAGCAGCGCCGCAAAGCCCAGCCGCGGCCCGGCCGCCGGCTCCACAGAGGTCACGACGATCTCGTGAGTGGCCGCCACCAGCCGCTTCTCCTCCTCCGGGCCGGTGCGCGCGCGGCGCAGCTCGTCGAGGGGCGGCGCCGGCAGCGTCCCCACGGGGTGCAGCTCGAAGCGGAGGTGGCCGTCGCTCAAAAATCCCTGCAACGAAGTGCGCAGCGGCTCTTCGACGTGGCGCTCCACCCAGTCGGAGTACGCGCGCTCGAGCTGAAAGTCCGCGGGGATGGTGGGCCCGAACGGGACCCAGACCGAGCGGACGATGGGCATCTCGCGGGCCAGGCGAACCCGCACCGGTTGTCGGACGGAGGTGGGCATGGGCGCTCCAGGGCCGGTTTTCGGTTGCGAAGGGGAAGTCAGCGGGATTGCCGCACTTCACCGTGCCTGCCGCGTCAACCTTTTGAGAGGAACCGTCACATGAACTGGTGGCTCATGCTCGCTGGGACGGTCATCACCGTCACCGCGATCGCGCACTCCTACCTGGGGGAGCGCCACATCCTCATCCGGCTGTTCCGCAAGGACCTGCCGATTTTGTTCGGAAGCGACTGGTTCACCCGCCGCACCTTGCGCTTCGCGTGGCACCTTACCACGCTGGCCTGGATTGGCTTCGGCCAGATGCTCTTCTCGTTCGCCCAGATCCCCATCGACCGGGGGGCCAAGCTGGCCTGCGACATGATCGTCGGCGCGGCCGTCCTGTCGGGGATTTTGACGTTTGGGGCCACCGACGGCCGGCACCGCGCGTGGATCGCTTTTTTCCTGGTGGCGTTCGCGACGTACATGGGGGCCATCCCCCGTTGACCCGATTCCCCGAGTCCCTCATGTGAGGGAGACAATTCACCCCTTCCTGGGGATGGTGGCCCGCATGCGCTGTTGATAGGATAAAACAGGCGGCGTACTCGGACCGCGGGATGTCCGTGCCGTAAAAGCGTTATTAGGAGCCACTGCGCAGATGAGCGTTCAACCGAGCGAGAAGGAATCACGTCAAGTCGCGGAAGCCGCGCGCGAGACCGAATGGCGCGAGCCGAGCTTTCTGAAGGAACTGTTCCTCGGCTCATTCCGCTTCGACTTGATCTACCCGTTCCCCGAGATCGAGGAGCGGCCCGAGTTCAAGGCCTTCTATGACAAAATGAAGACCTTCCTACGCGAGAAGGTGGACTCTGTCGAGATCGACCGCACCGGCGAGTATCCGCCGGAAGTCCTCGAAGGCCTCCGCGAGATGGGCGCCTTCGGGATGAAAATCCCCAAGGAGTACGGCGGACTGGGCTTCAAGCAGGCCGAGTACGACAAGGTCATGAAGCTGCTCGGCAGCAAGGACGGCAACGTCACCGCGCTGCTCTCCGCACACCAGTCCATCGGCGTGCCGCAGCCGCTCAAGCTGTTCGGAACGCCCGAGCAGAAGAAGAAATACCTGCCGCGCCTCGCCAAGGGCGCCATCTCGGCGTTCGCGCTCACCGAGCCGGACGTCGGCTCCGACCCCGCGGCGCTGAAGACCACCGCCGAGCTGACCCCCGAAGGCGACGCCTACATCGTCAGCGGTGAAAAGCTGTGGTGCACCAACGCCACGCTGGCCGAGCTGCTGGTGGTGATGGCGCGCCATCCGAACACCCGCAAGATCAGCGCGTTCGTGGTGGACACCAAGGCGCCGGGCGTCACCATCGTACACCGCTCCCGCTTCATGGGCTTGAAGGCTCTGGGCAACGCGGTGGTGCGCTTTGAGAACGTCCGCGTGCCGGTCGAGGACCGCATCGGCAAGGAAGGCGCCGGCCTCAAGATCGCGCTGGTCACGCTGAACACGGGCCGACTGGCCTTGCCCGCCGGCGCGGTGGGCGGCGTGAAGGTCGCCCTCGAGATCTGCCGCCGCTGGTGCAACGAGCGCGTGCAGTGGGGTCTCCCGGTCGGCAAGCACGAGGCCATCGGTCACAAGCTCGCCGACATGGCGGCCACCACCTTCGCGATGGAAGCCGTCACTGACATCTCCAGCCGCCTGTCGGATCGCGGCGGCTACGATATCCGCCTCGAGGCCGCCGCGGCCAAGGAGTGGAACTCGTGCCGCGCCTGGGAGATCGTGGACGACATGATGCAGATCCGCGGAGGGCGCGGCTACGAGACCGAGGTCTCGCTGACCGCCCGCGGCGAGGCGCCGATTCCGGTGGAGCGCATCATGCGCGACTCGCGCATCAACAGGATCTTCGAGGGATCCTCGGAGATCATGCACCTGTTCATCGCGCGCGAGGCGGTGGACACGCACCTGCAGGTGGCCGGCGCCATCATCGACGATACCAAGGG
>VGFD01000608.1 GCA_016868975.1 Armatimonadota bacterium
AATTTGACACCACCCACTCCGGCGTCGATCTCGGGCAATTTCCACTCAAGGAGATTATTGCGTCCGCGCAGCGCAACGAGCGTCCCTCCGATGAATTGCAGCAAAGAGTGGCCCGCTTCATCAAAAAGGTGGGCGTCGGGCAAGTGGTGCAGTCCCTGGGCAGCGGCGGGCCCATTCTCCCGATGTTGGCCGCCCTGGCGATCCCCTCGTTTGCGCGGGCGCGGACGGCGGGCACCCTCACCGCCTGCAAGTCCAATCTCAAGAATCTCGGAACCGCGCTGGAAATGTACGGCACCGATTACTCGGGACGCTACCCGACGTCGCTGTCGCGGATCACGCCGAACTACCTGAAGTCAATTCCGACCTGCCCCGCGACGAGCGCGGAAACCTATTCCGCGTCCTACGCGAGCGCTTCCAATCCGGACAGCTACACGCTGTGCTGCCGCGGCAGCCACCACCAGGGGCTTCCTGCAAATTTTCCGCAGTATAACTCAAACCAGGGCCTTATCGATCAACCCTGACGGAGGACGACCTTGAACCTCGAACACTACATGGCGCTGCACGTAAAAACCACTGAGGTCAAAGTAGCGTACACCACGTACAAAGAGCAGGCGCGGCACTTTGAGTACCTGCTCGGGGAATTGTTGGAGCGCTCGGACAAGCCGGTCACCGGCGAGGAACTGCGCGAGGCGCTGCTGGTCATGCACCGCGCGCACCAGGCGTACACCGACGCGCTGGCCGCGGTGATTTTTCACGACAAGGCGTAGGAGTTACTGCGCCGGGCGCTCGTCGAAGGCGGGCGTCTCTTCCAGATCCGGTTCGTAGAACTCGAACGGCTGCAGGTGCGCGCAGTCGTTCACGCAGTGCATGTTGATGTGCTCGCGGCCGAAGCCCAGGCGGGTGATGCTGCAATTTTCCAGGGTGAGGGTCCAGGCGGGGTCGCGCGGCGGGCCGGTCACCCGCCAGATCAAGGAGCGAATGACGCCGCCGTGGGTGAAGACCGCGAAGCTGCCCTGGGGCGGAAGTGAATCCAGCCACGCCTCCACGCGTGCGGACAGATCCACGAAAGATTCCCCGCCTTCGATGGCTTCCGAGTAGGGATCGAACCACCAGCGGCCCATCTTTTTGCGCTCCGCGTCGGTCAGCTCAGTCCAGGCGCGTCCCTCGTACACGCCGAAGTTCAGCTCGCGCAGCCGCCCGTCAGTAGACAGCGGATGGCCGGGCAGCGAAAGCCGCGCGGTTTCCAGGCAGCGGCCCATGTCCGAGGAATAAGCGCCATCAAAGGTGTGGGCCCGCAGGCGGGCGCCGAGCTGGCGGGCCTGCAGCATGCCATTCTGGTTGAGGGGGGTCTCGGTCTGTCCCTGCCAGCGTTGCTGGCGGTTCCAGTCGGTCTGCCCGTGGCGGATGAGCCAGAGTTCAAGCATGGGAGGATGGCCTGGATTCGCCGTGGTACTCGCAGGCACCCGCCGTGGTAGTTGGGGGGGAATGGGGGGGACTCCCCTGGGTCAGGAGATGTTGGATGAGCCGCAAGGACAGGGCCCGAGTCCAGAAAATCATCGAGATTCTCAAGCAGACCTACCCGGACGCGCGCTGCGCGCTCGACCACACGAACGCATACGAGCTGCTGGTGGCCACCATCATGTCCGCGCAGTGCACCGACAAGCGGGTCAACATGGTGACGCCGGAAGTGTTTCGCAAATACCCTGACGCGAAGGCGCTGGCCGCCGCGGAGCCGGAGGCGCTGGAGACCATGATCGCGTCAACCGGATTTTATCGCAACAAGGCGAAGAGCCTGCTGGGGATGGCCAACGCGGTGGTGGAGCGCCACGGCGGCGCGGTTCCCGATGAGATGGAGGCGCTCGTCGAATTGCCCGGAGTCGGACGCAAGACCGCCAACGTCGTGCTGGGCAATGCGTTCGGGAAAGACGAGGGGATCGTGGTCGACACCCACGTGGCGCGTCTCTCGAAACTGCTGGGGCTCACCCGAGAAGACGACCCGGTGAAGATCGAGCAGGACTTGATGCGCCTCGTACCGCGCGCACAGTGGACCATGTTCGCGCACCTGATCATCCACCACGGCCGCAACATCTGCATCGCGCGCCGTCCCAGGTGCGAGGAGTGTCCCATCTACGATTACTGTCCCGGAAGGCGCCAGATTGCCGGGCGCTGAGCCGCCGCTGGAGGGAGCGGCCCTCGCGCGGTTCCGCGAAGGGCTGGCCTGCTTCGAGCGCGGCGAATGGTTCGCGGCGCACGAGCACTGGGAGGACGCGTGGAAAGTCTACGCGGGCGCGGACCGCAGCTTTTTGCAGGGACTCATTCAGGCCAGCGTCGCGCTCTATCATCGAGAGCGGGGCAATGCAAACGGTTTCGCGCGGCAGCGAGTTCGCGCGCTGGAAAAATTAAGGCAATTTCCAGACCGGTGGTGGGGACTGGAAATTGCCGCTGTGCGGGATCTATTGACGAGCCTGTCACCCGACAGGCGGTAAAACTAAACCGTGGCCTTGGCCCGCGGGGCCATAAACTTAAGCGCCGGGCGGATGCGGCGCACCAGCCAGAAGCCGAACAAGAGCGTCGTGATGACCGCGGCCATCGCCAGGACCGGCGCCAGCAAGGAGAGCGCAATGCCCGCGCCGCAGGCCACGTCTTCCAGGGTGGACACGACCGGATTCGCCATTCCAAACGTGCCGGTGCTGGCGAGCAACCGCAGCGACGCCTTCTTCAAGTGCATGATGGTGGCGGTGCTGCCGGCCGACACGATCCCCAGGACCGTCGCCTGTAGCGGCGAGAGATCAATCATCACGCTGGCGAAGATCAGCGTGGCGGCGACCGGCTTGATCACCGTGCCGACGGCGTCGAGGGCGTGGTCCACCAGCGGAAACTTGTCGCCGATCAACTCGATGAGCGTCGCCATGCCAAAGACCACCAGCGCCGTGTCGCTTCCGATCCAGCCGAAATCGGCGCCCAACGGCACTTCACCGAAGCGTGCCATGAGGCCGACCACGAAGAGCGGCATGAAGGCCCGCAGGCCCGCGCAGGCGGCGAGGCTGAGGCCCATCAGGGCGTGCAGACTGAAAACCAGCGTATCGTCCACCTGTTACCTCCACTCATGAATATACCCCTCGGTTTTTCGCTGGAGTCAAATTATTTCATCATTGTAATGTTTCGGTTCTGTAACAATCCGTACTTGCGGTGTGAGTAGCCGGCAAAGGAGAACCTGGGGACGGGCCAGAACCCCGCGTCGCCATGAACATTCTCGAGCTGATCCGACGTCGTGCCCAGTCCGCCCCCCAGCACATCGTCTTGCCGGAGGGCGACGATCCCCGCACCGTGCAGGCCGCCGC
>VGFD01000609.1 GCA_016868975.1 Armatimonadota bacterium
ACCGAAACCCGGCAACGTCTTGAAGCCACCGGCTACGCGCGGGTGGTCGCCTTCCAGACCCGCAATCCGCTTCACCGCGCCCACGAGGAGCTGACCAAGCGGGCCATCGAGGAAGTGGACGGCGTCCTTCTGCTCCACCCCGTAGTGGGCATGACGAAACCGGGCGACGTGGATCACTTCACCCGCGTGCGCACCTACAAAGTGTTGACCGAGCGGTATTTCGACCGCAACCGCGTGGTGCTTTCCCTGGCGCCATTCGCGATGCGGCTGGCCGGGCCGCGCGAGGCCCTGTGGCACGCGATTATCCGCCGCAACTACGGTTGCAGCCACCTTATTGTCGGCCGCGATCACGCCAGCCCGGGGCTTGATTCCGAGGGTCGCCCCTTTTACGGGCCGTACGACGCGCAGGAGCTGGTGGAGCGATTTCAGGACGAGGTGGGTGTCCGCATGGTGCCGTTCCGGGAAATGCTCTACCTGCGCGAGGAGGATCGCTACGAGGAAGCCTCCCGCGTGGCGCCGGAGGCGGCGGTCGACTCGCTGTCCGGCACCCAGGTGCGCGAGGAGTACCTCAACAGCGGCCGCCTGCTGCCCGACTGGTTCACGCGCCCTGACGTGGCGCGCATCCTGGCGGAAGCCTATCCCCCCCGCCACCGCCAGGGCGCCTGCCTGTGGTTCACCGGCCTGAGCGGCGCCGGCAAGTCCACCACCGCGGACGTGCTCACCGTGCTGCTCATGGAGCGCGGCCGCCAGGTCACCGTCCTCGACGGGGACGTAGTGCGCACCCACCTTTCGCGCGGGCTGGGCTTCAGCAAGGAGGACCGCGACGCGAACGTCCGCCGCATCGGCTTCGTGGCGGCCGAGATCGTGCGTCACGGGGGGGTCGCGGTGTGCGCCGCGGTGAGCCCCTATCGCAGCACCCGCAACGACGTACGCGCCATGGTGGGCGAGGATCGCTTCGTGGAGATTTTCGTCGACACGCCGCCGGTGGTGTGCGAGGCGCGCGACGCCAAGGGGATGTACGCGAAGGCGCGGCGCGGCGAGATCCAGCACTTCACTGGCATCGACGACCCGTACGAGTCGCCGCACCACCCGGAGATCGTGCTCGACACGGTGGCGCACGCGCCGCAGGAGAACGCCCGTCGCATCGTGGCGTGGCTCGCCGAGCGGGGATTCCTGGCCGATGCCTGAGGCTCCCTGGCGCCCGGCGATGCTTGAAGTGCCGCGCCGCCGTCTGCTACCATCATTCTTGCGAGGTGATCCTGCCACGTGGCAATGAATCTTAAGCGCGAGCGCGACGTGATGGCGGAAATCAACATCACGCCGCTCACGGATGTGCTCCTGGTGCTGCTGGTGATTTTCATGGTGACCGCCACCGCGATCACCCAGGCCGGAATGAATATCAAGCTGCCCAAATCGGTCAGCCAGGATCAGACGCAGACCAGCGAGATCACCATCTCCATCACCCGCGACCAGCAAGTGTTCGTGGGGCGTGACCGGGTCGCGTCCGGAAACCTGCTCGGTCACTTGAAGTCGGTGGCCTCGCGGCGGCGTACCAACCGCGTAATCATCAACGCCGATGGGGTCGTCCCCTACAGCGCGGTGATCGCCGCCATGGACGCCTCCAAGCAGGCCGGGTTGTTTTCCATCGGCCTGTCCACCCAGAAGGAGAGCCGGTGAGTCTGCCGGCCTATTACTTCTACCGGCCCCGCCGCAAGGACTGGCGTCGCATGCGGCTGGCCGTGGTGCTCGCCATCCTGGTCAACGTGGCCGTCATGGGGGGGATCTCGCTGCTGATGGGACGGTTCGCCGAGGAGACCATCTACGAGGTTCACCTGGCGGACAAGATGAGCACCGACGCGCGGGTCGAGGCGGAAAAACCCAAGACGCGGCTCACGCTGGATCCAGCCAAAGTGAACCTGACCACCGAACCGCGCCGCAAGGCCACTGTGGGCGGCGGCGCGCCCGCCCCGGCGCCGGGCCGGCGCCCGGACAACCCCCAGGCGCAGGCGCCGCCGCCCCTCTTGATCAACCAGCCGCCCATGCAGCGCGACAGCGGTCCCACCGATCCGGACTCAAGCATCGTGGGAGCCGCCCCGGTGGCGCCGGACGCTTCGCTGAAGGGCAACCCTGAAGGCGTCACCGGCGGGCGAGGCAACGAGGAGGGCCCGGGCGGGACCGGCACCGGGGGGACCGGCCTGGGCGGCACCGGGACCGGCACGGGCACCGGCACGGGGCCCGGGGACGGGCCGGGAAACGCCCCGCTCTTCAAGCTGGTCAACCGCGTCGACTGCAAGGGATGCCACAACATTACCCAGCGGGCCGGCACCGTGACTTCGCCCCATCCCATCGAGATCGAGCGCCTCTTCATGGCGGTGCATTGGAAATCCGGCGGCGAGCGCCACCCCATGGTGCTGCGCGTGACGCTCAACGATCAGGGCTACGTCGAGGAGGTGAGCGTCACCCAGAGCAGCGGGCGCGCGGACATCGACGAGTCCGCCATTCAGTTCGTGCGGCTCACCAAGTGGGTGCCGGCCATGATGAACGGCACCCAGCCGATTTTCTACGAGTGCGAGATGCCCCTTGACACGTACTATTGAGAGGCTGGCTTCTCGGTGATCGTCCGCTGCATGGTTTCCAGCAGGTTCCAGTTGAGAAACGGGTCGCCGCGGGTCAGCGTCAGCGCGTGGGGATTTTCCAGCGTGCGGTCCGGGCCGAAGGCGGCCTCCTGGTTCTCGTCGATAATGACCGCGTGCTCCGGACGCCCTTGAGGCTCGAGCTGGGTGGCGCCCTTCCAGGATAGGATCTTACCGAGGTGTGGCCGTCCTTCGCGACGGTCACCTCAGCGCCTCCCGTCGCGAACACGGTCTTGCGGGCGCCCCGGGTCTGCAAGGTGGTGCCCACCGGGATCGGCTTGTTTTCGTCGAGCATGGCCCAGTTCATCATCGTCTTCTGGGCCACCGCATTGTCGGTGGACTTCAGCCGGAGCTCGGCGCCGCCGCCCCCTCCGCTCGCCCCGCTCCACCACCATGCGACGGCCGCTGTCACCAGCGACAGGACGATGATCGGGAACCAGTCGAATGTGCGGCGCGGCCGGATTCTGAAGTCTTGCGGCCGGGCGCGTTGTCGTACGCCGGACCCGGGGCCCGGATTGCGAGGGCGAAAACCTGCCAAGAAGCGCTTCCCTTTCGTAGGCGGCGAAATTTCGAGCCGCGCGCGGTGTCCTTTCAGAAGGAGGGATCTAGACGATGGCCTGGGTTGCCAACATCAAGCAGTTGTTCATTCAGGGGGGGCCGACGCTGTTCGTGCTGGTCCTCCTTTCCATCGTATTGATCGC
>VGFD01000610.1 GCA_016868975.1 Armatimonadota bacterium
TCGAGCATGGGACTGCGCGAGGTTTTTGAAAAAGTGGTGGAGGCGTCCGAGTGGCACGAAAAGCGGCGCGCATTTTCCGCGGATCGCGGCGTCATCAGGCGCGGCATCGGCATCGCCTGCACCTATTACGGAGTGGGCCTGGGCGCGCTGGGACGCCACTTGAACCCGGCCGGCGCGAACGTCGTGATGGCGCCGGACGGCTCGGTGACGATTTCGGTGGGAACCACCGAGATCGGCCAGGGGATGAATACCGTGCTGGCCCAGATCGCGGCCGAGGAACTGGGCTGCGGCCTGGATCTGGTGCGCGTGGTCGAGCCCGACACCAGCCGCGTGCCGGACTCCGGCCCCACGGTGGCGAGCCGCACCACGCTCATGTCGGGCAACGCGGTGCGGGACGGGTGCCGAACGATTCGGGAGCGCATGCGCGCCACGCTGGAGGCCGACGGGCTGGACTGGGCGCTGATGTCCTGGCGAGAAAAGGCGCGCGAGGCGCTGCAGCGCGGCGTGCAGTTGTCCGCGCAGGGCTGGTCGTCGCCGCCGCGCACCACGTTCGACGTCGAAACCGGGCAGGGCGAGCCGTACGTGACCTATTCCTGGTCGGTGAACACGGTGGAGATCGAGGTCGACACCGAAACCATGGAAGTGCGTCCGGTGCGCGTGGTGAGCGGACACGACATCGGCAAGGCGATCAATCCGCAATGCGGGGAAGGCCAGATTGAGGGCGGCGTCGTGCAGGGGCTCGGCTACGCCCTGGTGGAAGAGCACGCCACGCGCGACGGCCACATCTTGAACAACCAGTTTTCCACGTACATCATTCCCACGCCGATGGACGCGCCGGAGATTGTCCCCATCATCGTGGAGTACGAATTTCCCTGGGGGCCGTATGGCGCCAAAGGTCTCGGCGAGACGCCGCTGATCGGGGTCGCGCCGGCCGTTGTCAATGCAATCGCTCATGCGCTTGGAATGCGGGTGAGAGAAATTCCGGCCACTCCGGAGAGGCTCTGGCATGGAAACTGACGTCAAACGCGC
The DNA here is from genome assembly GCA_016868975.1 of Armatimonadota bacterium. Taxonomy (GTDB): domain Bacteria; phylum Vulcanimicrobiota; class Xenobia; order RGZZ01; family RGZZ01; genus VGFD01. Next base: position 1,030 of record VGFD01000610.1, read on the forward strand.
CCGCCCGCGCGCGGAGGGCAAGAAATGGCGCCTGCGCTGCACGATCAACGGGCGCAAGGTGGACGTGCGCGTCCATCCACACCAGCGCCTCCTCGACGTGCTGCGTGAGGAATTATTCCTGACCGGCGCCAAGGAGGGCTGCGGCAAAGGGGAGTGCGGCGCCTGCACGATCTTCTTCAACGGCCATCCGGCGGACGCGTGCCTGATGCTGGCCATTCAGGCGGAAGGCGCGGAGTTGGTCACCATCGAAGGTCTCGCGACGGACAAGGGCCTCGACACGGTGCAGGAGATGTTTATCCGCGAGGGCGGCGTGCAGTGCGGCTTCTGTATTCCGGGCATGATCATGGCCGCGCGCGCGTTGATCGACGAAAATCCCAACCCGACGCTGGACGACGTCAAATACGGGTTGGGTGGAAATCTGTGCCGCTGCACCGGCTACAGCAAAATCTTCAACGCGGTGCTGCACGCGGCCCGCTTGGAGTACCAGCAGGTGGAGGAGGCCACGGCGTGAGTGCTCCCGCGCTGATTTCGGTGCATCGCCCGAAAGACTTGAAGAGTCTGCAGGAAATTGTGGCGCGTACCGAGCCGCCGCATTATTTTCTGGCCGGCGGAACCGATCTGCTGGTGCAGCACAAGGACGGATTTATTCCGCCCTCAACCTGGCTGGACGTCACCGGCCTGGCCGAGCTGGGTGGCATCGTGCACGACGGCGACGAAATCTGGCTGGGCGCGCTGGCCACCCATGAGGAGCTGGTCCGATCGCGGATCGTGCGGCGCTATGCCCCGGCCCTGGTGGATGCGTGCCGGGTGATCGGCGGCCCGCAGATCCGCTGGCGCGGCACGCTGGGCGGCAACCTTGCGAATGCCTCGCCGGCCGCGGATACCGTGCCGGCGCTGTTCACGCTTGAGGCGCGGGTGGAAATTCTTGGCTCGGATGGCGCCCGCCGCCAGGTTCCCATCGACGCGCTTGCTTCGGCGCCCCGAAAATCCGTCCTGGAAAACGGTGAATTGATCACCGGCGTCCGCTTCCCGGTGCGCGACGGCGCGCGCGGGGGATTTCAGAGGCTGGGCCAGCGGCGGGCGCAGGCCATCAGCAAGGTTTCGGTGGCGGTCACCGCGGTGCTGGACGGCACCACGTTCACCTACGTCGCGATCGCGTGCGGGTCGGTGGCGCCCACGGTGGTGCGCGCGCCGCGCGCCGAGGCGATTCTCCGCGAGGGGGGATTTACCGCGGACGCCATCGAGGAGGCGGGCCGGGAAGTCTCAAACGAGGTGCGGCCCATCGACGACCTGCGCAGCACGGAGAAATACCGCCGCGCCATGGCCGGCGTGCTGCTACGGCGCGCGCTCAGCCGCTTGCGCCTCCGCTGAGGGCTCGATAAAGGCCGCTTCCGGCTGCCATCCGCGCTGCGGGTCGAGCAATTCGTGCGGGCGGAAATTCGCCTTGTACGCCATGGCATTGCACCCCCGCACGCGAAATCCCAGGTACAGATAATCACGGCCGGATTCCCGACAAAACTCGACTTCCCGCACCAGGCTGTAGGTGCCGAGGCTCCGTTTGGATTCGTCGGGGTCGAAGTAGAAATACACCGAGGAGGCCGCGCGCGCCACCAGGTCCACCACGCCCACGCCGACGAGACGGCCTTCCAGCCGGTACTGGAACTCGCGGGTGAATCCGAAGTTCTCCACGAAAAACGCCTCGTAGGAGCGGCGGCTGACGATTTCCTCGCGGTCCGGATAGCGCGCGTCGAGAAATCGCTGGTAGAGATCGCGCTTTTCCTCGGTGTATTCCGGTACCGCCACCTCGAGCTGGATATCCGGGTTTTTCTTCCAGGCCCGCTTCTGATCCGGCGTGGGCTGAAATTTTGCGACCTGAATCCGCATCGAGACGCACTCGCGGCATCCCCGACACGACGGCGTGTAGACCGCGCGGCCGGAGCGGCGGAAACCGGTTTCCAGCAGCCGCGAGAACAATCGGTCTGGCATGCCTTCCCCGAAAAAGAAGACGGAGCACCAGTCCCGCCCCGGCAGGTACGGGCACGGCCCATTTTCCTGGAAATACGGCCCGGCCAGGGCTTCGCGGTCCCTGGCGGGACTGCTGCCTCCGGCGGACTCCTCTGGTTGACCGTCCCTGGCGGGACTCGAGTCAGCGGTCGGCTCGCCTCCCAACCTGCTGCCTCCGGCGGACTCCTCTGGTTGACCGTCCCTGGCGGGACTCGAGTCAGCGGTCGGCTCGCCTCCCAACCTGCTGCCTCCGGCGGACTCCTCTGGTTGACCGTCCCTGGCGGGACTCGAGT
>VGFD01000611.1 GCA_016868975.1 Armatimonadota bacterium
GCCTGCTGGCCCGAAAAGAGAGCTAGAATATCTTACGGTACCACGGTTTGGTATCTTCCAGCAGCCCGGCCCATTCTTTCATGCCGGTTTCGCGGGCGTATTTCTGGGTGTCGATGCCGCCCTCGCGGCACTGGATGCTGAGGTGGCTGACGCCGCGGTAATTCTCCTCGGTCACGCTCGACAGGACGGCCGCCTTGATCGCCGCCTCGACGTTCTTTGCGGCGGCGCGCGCGGCCGGGTCACTTACGCTGACCGACACGGTGTGGGCGATCTGTCCGACGTCGCGGAGGTTGCTGCCGAAGCCCATGACGCCCGCGGGGAAGCGCTGGCCGCTCTTGAGCGCGTCCTTCACCTGGCCCGCGTCCCCGTTGGCGGCCACGCGGCGCAGCTCGCGCGCCATGACTTCCACCGACTGGGCCAGGGGCTCCACCTTGTCGAGGTCGATTACGGCCAGCGTGTCCACCTGGTCGTAGCGGCGGCTGGCGTCCATGACCACCCTGGTGAACTGCTCCGCGGTCATGCTGTTCTGCGGCAGCCGCGACAGGATGCTCTTCCAGTTGAGGCCGGAGGCGCCCATCGTCTCCTCGGACGCGATGGCGTAGCGCGCGGTCCCCTGCAGCGTGCGCAGCGCCTCGAGGTTGCCCATCAGGCACGCCTCAAGAATCAACACGTCGGGCTTCTTGCCGGCCTGGGCCGTCGCGTCCTTGAGCGCCTTGCCGAGGTCGCGGATTTTGAAGTTGGCGCAGTCCTTCCAGGCCAGGCCGTGGCCGCCGACCATCACGGCGGTGACCTGGGCCGGGTACTGCTTCATGTTATCCACGAGATACTTCGTAAAGGCGGGGACGTTCGCGGAGGTGTCCTTCGTCTCCGCGAGGATCGGGGAATCAAGCTTCTTGCGCTCGACGTCCTTGCCGATCTTGTAGATGCGGGTCGCGTTCCAAGCGGGCTCGCCGGACTCCGCGACGTTCCGGATGCCGTCGACCACGTTGCGCATTCCCGAAGAGGCCAGCATGTAGGAGCCGATGTTGGCCGCCACGGAGAGCGGCCCGCTCAGTCCGAGCATCGGCACCACGGCGAGCGGCGCGAGCTGCAGGACGCCCCTGGCGATGGTCCACAGCGGGTTGGAGGCCTCGCGGCGCAGTTGCACCAGGAGGTTCGTGTCGGGGCGCACCGAGCGCTCCATCGACTCGATCTCCGCGGTCTCGAAGGGCTGCAGGTCGGAGGGCGTGGCATCCACGTGCGTGAGGAGCGTCAGGACGGGAAGCGGTTGAGTCGGAGTGGGGGCAGGGGCCGCAGTCGACACATTCATGCACAACACAATAGCCGGGCGGCGGCGGACTCTCAAGCATCCATTTGTGAACAAAAGTCACAGGAGGCGTTTGAGGGCCTCGCCGATTGTCTGGTTCTCGAAGGTAAACCCGGTCTGCGCGAGCACGCTGGGAACGGCGCGCTGGCTGGCCAGGAGCAGCTCCTCGCCCATCTCTCCCAGCGCCAGGCGGGCTGCGAAGGCCGGGACGCGGAAGATGGCCGGACGGTGCAATGCCTCGGCCAGCGCCTTCGTGAAGTCCGCGTTGGTGACCGGCTCCGGGGCCGTGAAGTTCACCGCGCCGCGCAAGTCACGATCCTTGAGCAGGTGCGACACGGCGCGCGCCAGATCGGGGAGGGTGATCCACGACAGGTACTGGCGGCCGTCGCCAATGGGCCCGCCCAGGCCCAGGCGGAACGGCGTCAGCATCCGCGCCAGCGCTCCGCCGTTCGGGCTGAGCACCACGCCGAAGCGCAGGTGCGCCACCCGAATCCCCGCTTCGGACGCGGGCTCGGTGGCGGCCTCCCAGGCCTGGCAGACCTTCGACAAGAAGCCGTCACCGGGCGGGCTCTCCTCGGTGAGCAGCGCGTCCCGGCGATTCCCGTAGAAGCCCACCGCGGACGCGCTGAGCAGGGTGCTCGGGGGATTCTTTGCCCGGGCCAGGGCCTCCGCAATGAGGCGCGTGCCCTCGGCGCGGCTTTGCAGGATGCGTTCCTTCACGGCGGGCGTCCAGCGCCCGCTGGCAAGGTTCTCGCCGGCCAGGTGGATGACGGCGTCTAACCCCTCCAGAGGATCGACGCGTCGCGCCTCGGGATCCCAGGAAACCGCGCTCCCCCTGCCGCGGCCCAGAGGCACGACGTCGTGCCCGCGTTCGGCGAGGTGATTGGACAGGGAGGTGCCCACGAGACCGCTGGCGCCGCTGATCAAGATTCGCATGCGCAGGGATTTCGCGGCGGGAAGGGGAGTTCTTTTGCATGCTCGTGCGGAGGTTCCGACGCATGCTGGGATGGATGCTGGCGGCCGCCGGCCTGGCGGTGGTGGCCGTGAACGTGTACGTGTACCGCGTGGGCGCGGGGATGCTGGTGGCGAACGCGGCCCCGGCCGACGCCGCGATCGTGCTCGGCGCGTTCGTGGACGCGGACGGGGAATGTTGTCCGATGCTGGTCGACCGCCTGGACACGGCGCTGGATCTGTACCGGGCCGGCAAGGTCCCCAAGATTCTGGTCAGCGGCGACCACGGGCGCAAGGAGTATGACGAGGTCAACGCGATGCGGCGCTATCTCGAGGCGCGCGGCGTTCCACCCGAGGATATTTTCATGGACCACGCCGGTTTTAACACGTACAACACGATGGTGCGCGCCGCGAAGGTGTTCCAGGTGCGGCGCGCCATTGTGGTGACTCAGCGGTTCCACCTGCCGCGCGCGCTCTACCTGGCGTCAGGGGTTGGTTTGCAGGCCGAGGGCGTCTGTGCCGACCGCAACCGCTATCCCGACGAGTACAGGCTCCGCGAGATGGGCGCCCGGGCCAAGGCGTTCTACAACGTCGCGTTGGGCACGGCGCCGGTTTTCCTGGGGCCGGTGATTCCCATCGACGGGGACGGCCGCGCGACTCAAGGGTAGTTTTTTGGCGGATTTTTGGACTTGTTTTCGAAGCGCCGAAAGCCGTTTACCAATCCGTAACGGGTGTAACATTTCCGCGCTTTATTGCAGACGCCGCCCTGCGCTACCATTTTCCTGAGAGCCCGCGCAGTGGAGGTCAGCCTTGATTATCCAGTCGTATCAGGCCGTGGCCGTGCCGTGGTCAAATTCCCCACGCCCTTCCCAGCCGGCGGTCGCTGCTGCTCCGGTCGACACGGTTTCGCTCGGCGAGCCCTCGCTTCTGGCGGATTTCCTGGCCAGGGTGAAGCGTGCGGTGCAGCAGCGTGACATGGCGGCCATGGCGGACCGCGCCATCGATCAGAAATATGAGGCGTTTCAAATCCCGAAGTGGGAAGAGACCGGCATTACCGATCAGTCCACG
>VGFD01000612.1 GCA_016868975.1 Armatimonadota bacterium
CTGGGATTTTCGCTGGACGGCGCGCGCGTTGTGGGGACCGCCAATGAGATGCTGGAAGAAGCTGTCCGCATGAGACGTATTCCGGGAATCGTGTTCGCGGACGGGCCCTCCGGTCGTCGCGCACGGGTGGCGGGAACGGGTATCGACGTTTTTGAGGTCATTCAATCCTATCGCGGGATGAACAGGACCTGGGAACACCTCCGTGAGGCCTACCACTGGCTTACCGAAATACAACTGCGGGCCGCGCTCGCGTATGCCGAGGCATATCCTCAGGAAGTAGACGCACGTCTGGAGCGGGAAGCGAGTCTTACGGAAGATGAGATCTGGCGCAGGTATCCATTTACTCGCCCACGATGAAATTCTACCTGGACGAGGACCTCAGCCATCGCATCGCGGAGTTGATGAGAGCCCGAGATGTGGATGCGATCAGCTCTCACGAGTGCGGCCAGAACGGTGCTGCGGACGCACTCCAGATGGAATTTGCCGCTTCTCAAGAGCGATGCCTGGTCACGCGGAACCGAGACGATTTTACCGAGCTCACCATACCGGCGTTCGAGAGTGGCACGCCACACTACGGAGTGTTGATCGTTCCAGGCTCCATTGACGCACGGCAATTCAAAGTCATCGCCGAGCGGCTCCTGGTTTACGCGAAGGAATTTCCCGACGGGCTTCCACAGTACACGATTGACTATCTGAAACCGTGAAGCGGTCGTATGCAACCCGAGTTGTGCATATGGGGTGGAAATGCACGGCTGGCGCCGCATTTGACATAACCGGGGGATCAAACGGGGAGAGTGTCCGGAGCCGTGATCGTCAGCGCGTCAATTTCCCCTCGGCGGTCGGGGTCACCGAGACGATCGCCAGCGGGACGCCCAGCGCCGTTTCGATGAATTCCACGTAACGCCGCGCGCGGGTCGGCAGATCATCGTAGCAGCAAACGCCCGCGATGTCCTCGCGCCAGCCCGGAAGCCGGACGTATTCGCCGGGCGCGACGCACACCGGAATTTCTTCGAGCCCGCTCATCCGATCGAGGTTGGTGATGGCCAACGCGCTCACGCCGGGATTGAGGGAAAGGCCGTAGCGCAGTGCCGGGAGATCCAGCCAGCCCACTCGGAACGGCCCCTGCCAGCGGTTCGTCGGGTTGCGGGGATCGTGGAAGGCGGGGACCTCCACCTCCGTGGGCAGCGGGCCGGGACCGTGGCGGTGGGCGAACGGGCGGAGCACGCCGATGACCCGGGCGTCCGGCGCGCGCGCCGAGGCGGCAAGGTGCGTCGTGTCCGCCGGCGTCACGTACGGCTGAACGCCGCGCGTGCGGTCGAGCAGAGCGCCCTGGGCGCCTTCGAAGATATCTCCGCTCACGACCTCTTGCACGCGCACCATCGACAGCACGTCGCGGTAGGCTCCCGACAGCGCGTCGACGTCGCCACGCGCGCGGAACCAGTCGTAGATCTCCGGCGATGCCTCTCGCAGTGCCTCGGCCTCCTGGAACGCAACAGTCTTGATCGCTGCGAGTTTTTCCCGCGCGTCGGACGCCTCGCCCACCGTCAGAAACAATCCACGCTCCCGCATGCGCACCGCCTCGCCCACGCCCATGCCGCAGGTGCCTTTCGGCGCGCCGCCGCGGGCCGCCTCGCGAAGCTGGCAGAGCATTTTGTGGAACGGCGTGATCACCGTGCAGCGCGCCGAAAGCGTGATACGCTCGAATGCATCGGTCACCCCCTTTGCAACGAGCGCTTCGCCTTCCACGCGGAGCGCCTCAAGCTCCACCAGCACGTCCTCGGTGGACGCGCACGTCGTTCCCGGGCACAATAGGCCCGCGCCGAATTGCGCGAAGCAGTGCCAGGTTCCCTCTGGCGTGACCACGTTGTGCCCGGCCTGCGGGCCGCCGTTGAAGCGCACGATCCTGGCGCCCGGCTGCTGGCGCGCGAGGAAATCCGTAATCGTTCCCTTGCCCTCGTCGCCGCAGCCCAGTCCGACGACAACGGTCTTCATCCGAGAAATTTCATGGCGCGCCGAAACGGATCGCGCCGGAAGCACAGGCCGTCGCCCAGCATCATGGTGCGATAGCCCATCTCGCGCATCAATTCCAGGTCGCTCAGATCCGCCAGGGTCGGCTGCTCGCCGCCCAGCAGTGATTCGAGAATGCGGGACGCCACGATCGCCTCGGGATCGACTGCGATAATCGCGCGCAGCGCCGGAAGAATCTCGTCTGACAACTGCACATACAGATCCTGACGCGCCGCCATCAGCCGTCCCGGCAAGCGGCCAACCTGCGCCATGCCGCGGCGTGATTCGATTTTCGCGACAATTTCGGCATCCGGTACGGACGCGCGCACGCGCTCGACATCCTCCGGCGACTCGACAAAGGAGAGCATGAACCGCCGCAACCCGAGCGCGCGCGCCGCTTCGAGATACGCGAGGTCCGACGCCGGCATCGGATCGAGAATTTCCAGCGACGGATCCAGGATGTTCACCGGCTCGCCGTCTCCCAGCACCCGCCAGGGCCGCTCGCTCAGTATCAGCTTGCGGCCGTCCACCACGGCGTCCACGCGCGCCTCGCCGTCTTCGAACGACATCCGCGTGGGAACGTTCACGCGAATCTGGTGATTGAGCTCCACGTAGGCGAACGGCAGATAAGCGAATTTCGTGATGCGCAGCTGCCGCCCCTTGAGGTCCACCCACAGCGGCTTGTCACCGCACTCCGCGGCGAGCCGCTTCAACACGTCGATGCGCGGCTCCGCCAGCGGACTGATGGTGTTGAACCGCAGGGCGCCCACCGCCGGGTGCGCGATGATCTCCGCCCGGTGATCCACGTAGGGCGGAAGCGTCGCGATGATCATCAAATGCGTCCGGGCTTGTCCTTCTTCACCGGCGCGTCCGGGGCCGGCGCCGACTTTCCAACGCGCCCCAGGAACGCCGCCAGCGGCTCCAGCGCGGCGCGCACCTGGGCCACGCGCTCGTCGGTTTGCGCTTCCCAGCGCGCCGTTTTCATGTCGTCGAAATACTCCACCAGCGTGCGGGTGCCGCCCACCAGCGCGAACAGCCCGAGCGTGATGTCGGCCAGCGCCAGGTCGTCGCCCAGGAAAATGACGTACTCCTTGCCCAGGGCCTCCTGCCATTGCTTCACGATGCCCTCGTCCTCGCCTCCGCTGTACGTGCGGTGGAGCAGGAACACGTTGTTGGAGAACTTTTTCTTGAGCTTTGCGAACACTTCGTTGGCGCCGGCGTCTGAGTGCTCGCCGCCGAAAAGCGCGGTCAGCTCGTTTTTGTAAAGCCGATCGCGAAATCCCTCGTCGCCGGTAAACAAGAACAGCGGCGTCTTC
>VGFD01000613.1 GCA_016868975.1 Armatimonadota bacterium
GCGCAGTCGCGGAGGACCAAGAGGTCGGCCCAGAGTGGCGTCCGCAGTAGTGCGGTGATTGTCAACACCCCCTAATCCTGAAGCACAGCCTTCACCCAATCGCGGCGCATCTGAGCGATGTTCATGATGGAAATCTCCTTGGGACACACGGCCTCGCACTCGCCGTGGTTGGAGCAGTCCCCAAACCCTTCCAGGTCCATGCGCTCGACCATGTTCTTGACCCGGCGCCAGCGCTCCGGCTGCCCCTGGGGAAGGTGCGCGAGTTGCGAGATCTTCGCGGACACGAACAACGACGCCGACGCATTGGGGCACGCCGCCACGCACGCGCCGCAGCCGATGCACACGGCGGCGTCCATGGCGCGCTCGGCCATGTCCTTGCCGACGGGCAGCGAATTGGCCTCGGGCGCGGAGCCCGCGTTCATCGACACGTATCCGCCCGACGCGATGATGCGATCAAACGCGCCGCGGTCGACCACCAGATCCTTCACGATGGGAAAGGCCTTCGCGCGGAACGGCTCGATGGTGATGATGTCCCCGTCCCTGAACGCGCGCATGCGCAGCTCGCAGGTCGTGCAGGCCGCCTTGGGGCCGTGCGCGACTCCGTTGATCACGAGGCCGCAGGTGCCGCAGATGCCCTCACGGCAGTCGGAGTCGAACGCCACCGGATCCTCGCCCTTTTTCGTGAGATCCTCGTTGAGCTGATCGAGCATCTCCAGGAAGGACATTTCCGGCGACACGCCGTTCACCGTGTACCGCACCAGACGGCCGGGCTTGCCCGGACCCGGCTGCCGCCACACGTCGAGGATCAGGCTGATTGTCTTGCTCACGATTGAAAAGCCTCTACTTGTAACTGCGTTGCGCGATCTTGATGTTCTCGAAGGTGAGCGGCTCCTTGTGCAGAGCAGCCTTGCCCGGGTCGCCGGCGTACTCCCATGCGGCAACGTAGGTGAACTTCTCGTCGTTGCGCAGGGCCTCGCCGTCGGAAGTCTGGTACTCCTCGCGGAAGTGGCCGCCGCAGGACTCCTCGCGGTGCAGGGCGTCGACCGCCAGCAGCTCGCCCAGCTCCAGGTAGTCCGCCACGCGACCGGCAAATTCCAGCGTCTTGTTGAAATCCGCCGCAATTCCCGAAACGTTGACGTCGGCCCAGAATTCCTCGCGCAGGGTGCGGATTTCGGAAATCGCCCGAGTCAGGCTGTCCCGCGTGCGCGCCATGCCGACGTTGTCCCACATGATGCGGCCCAGACGCCACCAGAAGTCCTTCACGGTGGTTTTTCCCTTGATGGACAGCAATTTCTCGGTTTGCGCCTTGACCCCGGCCACGGCTTCCTTGAACGCGTCGTGGGAAGTGCTCACGGGAGCCAGTTTGTTGCTCGCCAGATAGTGGCCCAGCGTGTAGGGAATCACGAAATATCCATCCGCGAGGCCTTGCATCAGCGCGGAGGCTCCCAGGCGATTCGCGCCGTGATCGGAGAAGTTGGCCTCTCCCAGCACGTGCAGGCCGGGCACGTTCGACATCAAATTGTAGTCTACCCAGAGCCCACCCATCGCGTAATGCGGAGCTGGGTAGATCATCATCGGCGAATGGTAGGGATCGTCGCCGATAATCTCCTCGTACATGTGGAAGAGGTTGCCATAGCGCTCGCGCACCACGGCGGCGCCCAATCGTTGAATGGCATCCTTGAAGTCAAGATACACCGCGAAGCCGGTGGGCCCCACGCCGTAGCCTTCGTCGCAGACCAATTTTGCGGCCCGCGAGGCGATATCTCGGGGAACGAGATTTCCAAAAGCCGGGTAACGGCGCTCGAGATAGTAGTCGCGGTCCTCTTCGGGGATGTCGGCCGGGCGCCGCTTGTCGCCCTTGTTCTTGGGGACCCACACGCGGCCGTCATTGCGCAGGCTCTCGCTCATCAGCGTGAGCTTGGACTGCCCGGTTCCCACTTGCGGGATGCACGTCGGGTGAATCTGCGTGTAGCACGGATTGGCGAAGAACGCACCCCGCTTGTGGCACCGCCAGATCGCCGTCGCATTGGAATTCACCGCGTTGGTCGAGAGGAAGAATACGGTCGTATATCCGCCGGTGCACAGCACGACCGCGTCGCCGGCATACGACTCGATCTCGCCGTTGACGAGGTTGCGCGCCACAATGCCGCGGGCGTGGCCATCCACCATGACGAGGTCGAGCATCTCACGCCGCTCGAACATTTTCACGCGACCGGCATCGACCTGGCGCATCAGCGATGAGTACGCGCCCAGCAAAAGCTGCTGACCGGTTTGCCCACGCGCGTAGAAAGTGCGCGACACCTGGGCGCCGCCGAACGAGCGGTTGGCCAGCGTGCCGCCGTATTCGCGCGCAAATGGCACGCCCTGCGCCACGCACTGATCGATGATATTCACCGACAGCTCGGCGAGGCGATATACGTTGGCTTCGCGGGCCCGGAAATCTCCGCCCTTCACCGTGTCGTAGAACAGGCGGTAGACGCTGTCTCCGTCGTTCTGGTAATTCTTCGCGGCGTTGATGCCGCCTTGCGCGGCCACGCTGTGCGCGCGCCTCGGGCTGTCCTGGACGCAGAAGTTGAGGACGTTGTAGCCCAGCTCGCCCAGGCTCGCGGCGGCCGAGCCGCCGGCCAGCCCGGTGCCGACCACGATGACGGTGAATTTCCGCTTGTTGGCCGGCGCGACCAGCTTGATGTCGAACTTGTGCTGCTCCCACTTCGTTTCGATGGGCCCGGAGGGGATCCGGGAATCAAGCGCGCGAGACTCGGTGGCGATCGTCATTGCAATCCTCCCGTCGTGACCGGGGACACCGGCACGGGGCCCAGATAGTGGACGTACAGAGGGAGCACCAGGAACCCGAGCGCAAGAACGACGGCGAGCAACAGCCCGAGCCCCTTGAGAACGGGCCGCAGGGTGCGGTTGTTGGCGCCCAGCGACTGGAACATGCTCCAGAATCCGTGCCGCAAGTGAAGCCCGAGCAGCACCATCACCGCGACGTAGAACCACACCCAGATGGGGTTGGCAAATACTTCCCGGACCAGCCTGTATAAGTCGCGCACCTTTTCAGCCTGCGGATCGGTGACCTGATAGTACACCGTGCCGAAGCGGAATTGCACAAGGTGTATCACTAGAAAAATCAGCAGGATGATCCCGCTGTAGAGCATCGTCGAAGAGGAGAACGTCTTCTCGCTCCGTCCGCCGGCGTCTCCCTTGTGCCAGTAAGGGGTTTCCCGCGCGTGCGCCTTGCGCGCCCAGACGCTGATCCCCGCCACCGCGTGGAAAACGAAAAACGCCGCCAGCCCTGCTTCCGCAAGGTAGAGCGCGTAG
>VGFD01000614.1 GCA_016868975.1 Armatimonadota bacterium
CCGGAGGAACGTCCAGGGGCGAGGGCAAGAAATCCACGATGGAGTCGAGCAGCGGCTGCACGCCCTTGTTCTTGAAGGACGACCCGCACACCACCGGCACGATCTTGCCAAGCACGGTGCCCTTGCGGAGCGCCTCGCGGATCTCGGACTCGGTGATTTCCTCTTCCTCGAGGTACTTGTTCATGAGGTCGTCGTCAAACTCGGCGGCGGCTTCCAGCATGATCTTGCGGAAGGATTCCGCCTGCAGCAGCATGGCGTCGGGCACGGCCTGGATGCTCAGTTGCTTGCCCTCGTCGTCGAGGAAGAAGTGGGCTTCCATCTTGATGAGATCGATCATGCCGGCGAACTCGGACTCGGCGCCGATGGGAATCTGGATGGGCACCGCGTTGGCCCCCAGGATTTCCCGCATTTTCTCGACCACGTTGAAGAAATCCGCGCCGGTGCGGTCCATCTTGTTCACGTACGCGATGGCCGGAACGCGGTACTTGTTCGCCTGCCGCCAGACCGTCTCGGACTGTGGCTGCACGCCGGCTACCGCGCAGAACACGGCGACCACGCCGTCCAGCACGCGCAGCGAGCGCTCCACCTCGACGGTAAAGTCCACGTGGCCGGGCGTATCAATGATGTTGATCTTGCAATTACGCCACTGCGCCGTGGTGGCCGCCGAGGTAATGGTAATGCCGCGCTCCTTTTCCTGGATCATGAAATCCATGGTCGCGGCGCCCTCGTGCACCTCACCCATGCGGTGCAGCCGACCCGTGTAGAACAAGATGCGCTCCGTCGTCGTGGTCTTGCCCGCGTCGATGTGAGCCGCGATCCCGATATTTCTCGTGTCGGCCAGCGTGGCCGTTGCCGTGGCAACCGTAGAAATTGTGTTCACCCTGTCTCTTTTGGATGCCAATCCAGAGATTGGCTCCGAATTTCCGGCGCAGGGCCGGTCTGCAGCCGACGCGCCTCCCTTCGGAGCCGCAGCCACTTGCTGCATCAACCTGGCCGGGCTCCCCGAAAAGAGCCCGGCGTTCGCGTCGGCGATCTCCTCAAACGAGGGGAGCGCCGACGCGGCGGAGTTTTCCGTGGTGACCTCGGTAGCCACCGAACCTTACCAGCGATAGTGGGCGAAGGCCTTGTTGGCCTCGGCCATCTTGTGCGTGTCTTCGCGCTTCTTCACCGAGGCGCCGGCCCCCTGAGAGGCGTCGATCAGCTCGTTGGCGAGTTTCTCGGTCATGCTCTTGCCGGGGCGCTTGCGGGCGAACCCGATCAGCCAGCGCATTCCCAGGCTCATGCGGCGGTCGGCGCGCACTTCCATGGGAACCTGGTAGGTGGAGCCGCCGACGCGGCGGGGGCGCACCTCGACCAGGGGCATCGCGTTCTCCAGGGCCTGGTTGAACACGCGCACGGGATCCTTGCCGGTACGCTCGGCGATCACGTCCAGGGCGCCGTAGAAAATCCGCTCCGCGGTGCTCTTCTTGCCCTTGAGCATGATCTTGTTGATGAACCGGTTGACGGTGACGTCGTGGTACACCGGATCTGGCAGGATGTCGCGCTTCGGAACAGGTCCCTTTCTGGGCATCGGTTCGCCTCCATTGGCCCGCAGGCCAGAATTTTTGTGCCAGGCTCTTGCGCCCAATAGGACGCGCCAAAATCTCAAAATTCTTTTCGATCGAAGACGAGGCCACGTCATGATGGACCCGCAAGGATCGGGAATGCGCGCGCCTTGCGGCCCGCGCTGCACGGTCACCGGCTCGGGGAAGAAAGCCTACTTGGAGGCTGCCTTCGGCCGCTTGGTGCCGTACTTGGAGCGGCTCTGCTTGCGATTCACCACGCCCTGGGTGTCCTGCGTGCCGCGGATGATGTGGTAGCGGATGCCGGGCAGGTCTTTCACGCGACCGCCGCGGATCAGCACCACTGAGTGCTCCTGAAGGTTGTGGCCGACGCCGGGGATGTACGCGGTCACTTCGATGCCGTTGGTAAGACGGACGCGGGCCACCTTGCGGAGCGCCGAGTTCGGCTTCTTGGGGGTGATGGTGCGCACCTGGGTGCAGACGCCGCGCTTCTGGGGCGCTCCCTCAATGGGGAACTGCTTCAGACGCTTGGAGTTGTAGGACACCCGCATGGCCGGGGCCTTGCTCTTGGTGGTGATCTTCTTGCGACCACGACGCACCAGCTGGTTGATTGTCGGCATAAAAAAATAAATCCCCTTTCCTACCGTCCCTCGCTCTGGAACACTTAGAGCGAGGGGGGCGCCGCCTCTTCACCAGGCGGCCACGCGCAAAGCAGGACGGGTTTCCACTTCCGGAAGTCTTCTGGCTTCCTCGTTTTGGGATCCTTGCCCGCGCCCATGACGGCGCGAGAGGGCTCCCCCCTTTCGCGGGATCTGGTCCGCAGCCGTTTTTGCGCTCGGCCACGCGGTCCCGGGAATGTTGCTCAGCCCCGTTTCGGGCCGGGCACTGTCCTGCGCGGCTCCAGGGCATCCGCCGGGGAGCTGTTTCGAAACCCTGATTCTGCTGACGAACGGCGTCGTTATCACGTTCGACGAGGCTGCGAACAGGTAGGGTCCCAAATGCGCCCCCATATACTATCATCGGCCGCGAATGCGTGTCAACCCCTTTTGGGGCGAAGATTCCACTCGATGCGGACCCATGAAACGACCGGTTCATGCACGTTTGCGCGGCGGATTTTGATACGCCCGGCTGCGTGGAGGAGAAGGAGCCGTGGTGGCTCGCTTGAATTGTGGGCCGACTCTACCAGGGGAGACTGACTCTACCAGGGGAGACTGCTCATGCGCACTATCTTAATGCGTGTACTGACCTTGATCTTGTTTTCTGCTTGTCTGGCCGGCTGTGGAACAGGCGGCGGCACCAACAACCTCACCACCGGCACTCCCGCCGCCAGCAGTTCTGGGGGCGTCGACGCCCCCACCCAGGCGCAATTCGATCCGTTCGCCCGCAGTCTCTCCACCATCCCCATTCCCAGCGACGTGCTCTTGCGGAGCGCGACCACCGGCTTCAACAACCTGCCCGGGGTGGGCGAGCCGTACGACTCGTTCAACAGCATCGCCGGATTTTCCACTTCCGGACACATCTACGTCCCCTTTGTGGGGCTGGTCGAGGCGTCCAGCGTCAGCAGCAGCAGCGTGCGCCTGATCGACGCCACGCCGGGGCGGCTGTCCCCTACACGGCGTCCCTCACGAGCATCGGCAACAACAGCCTGCTTGACCTCTCGCCGGTGCTCCCGCTCCAATCACAGAGGAGCTACCTGGTGGTTTTGACCCCCTCGCTTCTCGGCACGAACCGTGGACCGGTCATGCCCGGCACGA
>VGFD01000615.1 GCA_016868975.1 Armatimonadota bacterium
TTTGAGATCAGCAAGTATCCGGTCACCAACGCGCAGTTCAACGAGTTCGTGGACGCCACCGGCTACCGAACCGAGGGTGGCTGGCACCCGATGGGCCAGGACTTTGACGACCACCCGGTGGTGAACGTCACCTACTACGACGCGAAGGCTTTCTGCGAGTGGGCCGGCGGACGTCTCCCCAAGGAGCTGGAGTGGGAGGCCGCGGCGCGCGGGCCGCAGGGAGCGCGGCTGCCGTGGGGAGACGCCTGGCGTCCCGAAGCGGTGTTCCACGAAGCCGCCGGGACCGTTCCGGTGACCGCCAGCGAGAAGGCGGGGAACGTATCCCCGCACGGAATGGCGGACGCCGTGGGCAACGTCCTCGAATGGGTGGACGACCCCAGCCCGTCGCGGCCCGGCTCGGTGCTGCTCAAGGGCGGCGCGTGGAGCAACGGCGGCCTCAAGCCCTTCAATGCCGCGCGGCACACTTCGGAGATTCCCGACGGCGCCTACCGCGGCTTTGGCTTCCGCATCGCGCGCAATCTTCCGGACAAGCCCTGATGCAGGCGCTGGGGCCGTTGGGGCGATCGGTGCCGGCAGCCGCCGCGCGTCATGCACCTGCCCAGGAGGAAGTCCCCCGGGACACCGTCGAGATTCATGCGCCGGGCGCTCGTCCCTATTACGACGCGGCCCGCGACGCCGCCGACGCCGCCCGCTACTACGGGAAGTTGCGCCAGGACCGTCCGCTGTTGTCCCAGTTGTCGCGGCTCCTGAAGGACACGCACACCCGCGTCCTGGCCTACGAGCCGAGCAAGTACCTGTATCCCTGGGTGGATCGCCGCCCCGACGGTACGCTGGCCGGTATCTACTCGGGGCAGCCGGTGAGCGGAATGTCGGCGGCGGATCAGGCTTCCGGCTGGACGGCCGCCGGGTTGGCCGCGCCACTGGATGCGATGTCGGCCGCGGCCGCCGTTGCGGTGCGCCAGAATGCCTACAGTTGCGAGCACGTGGTGGCGCGCGACTGGTTTCACGACAAGCAGCCGATGCGCGGCGACCTGCACTACCTGTTTACCTGTGGCTCGGCGGACAACAGCGCGCGGGGCCATTCGCCGCTGGGCCCCCGCCACGGCTTCGTGCCGTCCGCCGGGCGGGGAGCGGTGGCGCGCGCCACGTTTTATTTTCTGGTGCGCTACCCGCATAAAGTGGACCGCTACTCCGTGGAGGATCTGAAAGCGCTGCTAAAGTGGCACCGCGAGGATCCGGTGAGCGACTACGAGCGGCACCGCAACGCGGCCATCGCGGTCTTGCAGGGGAATCGCAACCCTTTCGTGGATCATCCCGAATGGGCCGAACGGCTCGACCTCGAGAGGATGTAGAATTTATGCAAGTGCTTGGCATCGACATCGGCGGAACCGGAATCAAGGGGGCGCCGGTGGACACGCGCACCGGAAAAATGCTCGCCGATCGTTTTCGAGTGGCTACGCCGGACCCGGCCACTCCGGATGCCGTTATCGAAGTTCTCAAGCAGATGTGCAAGCAGTTTTCCTGGAAGGATTCCATCGGCTGCACGTTTCCCAGCGTGGTCAAGGACGGCCGGGTATTTACCGCGGTGCACCTGGATCCATCGTGGGTCGGCCTGGACGCGGAAAAAGAGCTTTCCAAAAAATTGAAGCGGAAATTCCACCTGCTCAATGATGCCGACGCGGCCGCCCTGGCCGAGGCGCGTTTCGGGGCGGGCAAGGATCTGGACGGCCTCCTCCTCATGGTTACGCTGGGCACCGGCCTGGGCACCGGCATCGTCTATAAGGGCACGCTCATTCCCAACGCGGAACTGGGCCATGTCATGATTCGCGGAAAGGACGCCGAAATGCGCGCCTCCAACTCGGCCCGCGAAAAGAACGACTGGTCGTGGAAAAAATACGGCAAGCGGGTGAACGAGTACGTGAACGTGGTGGCCGCGTACGTCAATCCCGACCGCATCGTGATCGGCGGCGGGGTGATCAAGGAAGCCGAGAAATTCCTGTATCGCGTGAAGGCGCCGGTGCCCGTGGTGGCCGCGACGCTGGGCAATGAGGCCGGCATCATCGGCGCGGCCATCGCCTCGGCCGAGCGGGTGGAAGTTTAACGCTGCGGCGGTCTGTCCCGCTCATGCGCGGCCAACGCATCCTGGGCGGAGCCGCGATCGTAGGAATCCCGCGCCGTGGCGGCTTCGCGGACGGCCGCCAGCAGGGGAGTCCAGTCCACCGTCGGTGAGAGTTCCGCCAGCGTGCGGGCGCAGGCCCCGCTCACGTGCCGCTTCCCATATCCCCGCAGCAGGCGCTCGATCTCAGTCCATTCTCCACGGCGCGCCCAGAAACGGGTGAGCGCGTCACGGCCTCCTGGCGCTCGAAGGCGTCCCCGCTGGCGGTCACCACGCGGCGCAGCGCGGACACGGCCGGCGCCAGATCGCATTCGCGCCGGCTGATCTCCTGCAACACGCGGATGGCCGACTGGCCGTGGCTGCGGCTGCGCGTCAACGACGCGAGGGCCCAGACGGCGACCGACGCGTCGGCTCCCTGTGCGGCGGCCCGCGGGAGCATCCACATCGCGCCCTCCACGTCGCGGCAGGTCCCCCTGGCCAGTGTGCGAGCGACGGCCGAAAGCGCGGCGGAGACGTCGTGTCCGTTTCCGCAGTGGGCCTCCAGGGTTTTCAGGGCGTGCCAGCCCGCCGACTCGTCCTCCAGCAGCTCGGCCAGCGCGGGGACGGCGGCGCTCACTTCCGCGCCTTCGCGGGCGAGATCGAGCAGCACGTCGGCGGCGGTCTTGCGGACCTCGCCCCGGGTGTCCCCGAGCAAGCGGCACAGCGCGTCGATCGGTGGACCGCCGGCACGCTCCAGCAAGTAGCCGGCCTGCTGTCGGACGGATTCGCTGGCATGCGCGAGCAGCGCGAGCGCGCGGTCGGCGAAGCGTGACAGGTCCGCTTCTTCCGGCGCGGTGAGCCGCAGGGCCTGGAGCGCGCCGAAGAGCACCCCCCCGTCCTCGCGCTGGAGAAGCCGCTCGACCGCCGCCCAATCCTCCTGACGCGTGTAGTGGCGCGCGAGGAGGGTCGCCGCGTCGAAGCGCACCGAGGGATCCACGTCGTCGAGCAGGGAAGCCGGGGGGACAACGTCGCGCTCCGATTCGCGCAGCACCTTCGTGACTTCGCTCCGCACGATGAGATCGGCGTGCGTGAGCAGCTCGTCCAGCGACTCGCCGTGCTCGGTCATCACCCAGGCGGCGTCGCGGCGCACCTTCTCATCCACGTGGTCGAGGTTGCGGCGGTTTTCCGCGATCAATTCGTCGTAGCGCCGCGCGGCC
>VGFD01000616.1 GCA_016868975.1 Armatimonadota bacterium
CGCTGGCTGAGCGGGCTGCGGGCGGTGGTCCGGCAGACGGTGCGCGCCTACGCGGCGGCCCAGGAGCCGGAGCCGGTGGTGACGCTGGACGTGGACGCCCACCTGGTGGAGTCGAGCTCCTGAAGGCCGTGGCGCTGGATGCCCAGTACCGGAACGCCCGGCCGAAGCGGCTGCGCTTTGCCATCTTCACCCAGTTCGGGCGGGTGGTGCATCATGCCCGCCGACAGCTGGTCCGCCTGGCGACCCGGGCCTGGGAGGCGGTCGTCGTGCCCGGCCGCCGGAGGCTCACCGCTCCGGCCTGGCCCGCCCCCTGAACGCTGCGGCTGCCCGGTCGTTGTCGCCCGCTCCTGGGCGGCGCCTGCCCTCGCGCGGAAAACCCCTGTCCGCCTGGGGCCGAAGGGCCGCGGTCCGCCCCGTTTGCCGTCCGCCCTCGCTGACCAGCCCCCGCTCGCCTCTCAAACCTGAGCGCGGCCGTCGATCACCATCGGCCTGCGGCCCCCCACTCACGGATTAGGGCCACGGCCGGTTGCGGCGACTCCACGGCACCAATGCTGTATTCTTGTCCGCGCGGAGCCGCCGCCCAGCCACGCACCGCGCAGCCCCACGACCCCAGCTGTCACGAGTCGCCCTAGACTGATCCACCTGAGCGCCACCCGTGTGATCCACCCGGAGTCGCCTGGTGTGATCCACCTGAGAGTCGGCAGTGTGATCCACCCCAGAGCCACCCATGTGATCCACCCAGAGTCGGCGATCTGATCCACCTCGCTCCACCCAGCCGGGCGCACTACAGTCCCCCCAAAAGGCAGGGGGAAGGATGGAGCGACTGCACATGAACGACATCAGGGACGTGCTCGAGCGCGGCCGCCGCGGCCAGAGCGATCGGGCGATTGCGCGCGACCTCCAGCTGTCGCGCGTCACGGTGCGCAAGTACCGCCAGGCCTTCGCTGACCTGGACGAGGCAGGCGCCGAGCAGCGCCTCCAGCAGTGGTCGGCCGAGGCCGGCCGGCCCACGCAGGCGGCCTCGAGCGTGGCGCCCTACCAGGCGGTGGTCGAAGCCCTCCTGGAGCGGGGCGTGGAGATGCGGACGATCTACGACCGGCTGCAGGCCGACCACGGCTACGGCGGCAGCTACTCCTCCGTGCGCCGGTTCGTGGCCAAGCTGCGGCCGAAGACGCCGGCGGTGACGGTGCGCGTCCACGTTGGCCCGGGGGAAGAGGCGCAGGTGGACTTCGGCTCGGCGGGCAAATTCCTCGACCCGGCCCGCAGCACCGTCCGGACCGCCTACGTCTTCGTCATGACCCTCTCCTCCAGCCGCCACCAGTACGCGGAGCTCGTCTTCGACCAGAAGATCCCGACCTGGCTGGCGTTGCACCGGCGGGCGTTTGCCAGCTTCGGGGGCGTTCCGGCCCGGGTCGTCATCGATAACCTGAAGGCGGCCGTCCTCGCCGCGGCCCTCCATGACCCGGTGCTGAGCGAGGCCTACCGGCGCTTTGCCCGCCACTACGGCTTCCTGATCAGCCCGAACCGGCCCCGGACGCCAGCACACAAGGGCAAAGTCGAGTCGGGCGTGCACTTCGTCAAGCGCTCCTACCTCGCCGGGCAGGAGTTCGCCGACATCGAGGTCGCCAATCGAGGGCTGGCGGTGTGGGTGCGCGAGCGCGCCGGCACGCGCGACCACGGCACGACGCGCCAGACGCCCTTGGCCCTCTTCGAGGTCGAGCGCCAGCAGCTTCTCCCGCTGCCCACGACGCCCTTCGAGCTCACGGAGGTGCGGTTGGCGACCCTGCACCGCGACTGCCACGTGGCGATCGACGGCTCCTACTACTCGGCGCCGTACCCCTGCGTCGGCAAGAGGCTGGAGGTCTACCTCTTCGAGCGGGTCGTCCAGCTCTATGCCGGGTTGGATCTGCTCGCCACGCACGCCCGGGCGACGGTCAAGGGCACCTGGCGGACCAACCCGGACCATTACCCGCCGGAGAAAGCGGCCTACCTGGAGAGGACGCCGCGCCGCTGCCGCGAGCTGGCGGAGGGCATCGGCCCCGCCACCTTCCGCGTCGTCGACACGCTCCTCGCCGAGCGCCCCCTGGACCGGCTGCGCTCCGTCCAGGCCATCCTCCGCCTCAGCGAGTCGGTGGGGAAGACGCGCCTGGAGGCAGCCTGCGCCCGCGCCCTCCACTTCGGCGACAGCCGCTACCGGCGGATCAAGGACATCCTTAACGCCGCCCTCGACCAGCAGCCGTTGCCCGGCGCGCCGCGGCGGCCCGTCCAGACGGCGTTCGCCTTCGCCCGCACGGCGGAGGAGTTGTTCGGCGACCAGGCGAGGGTCCCGAGCTTCGCCACGGTGGCGCAGCGATGCTGAACCACCCCCTCCTGCCGAAGCTGCGCCAGCTCAGGCTCTCGGGCATGCTCCTCAGCCTGGACAGCCGCGCCGCCCAGGCGGCGGCAGGCCAGCTCAGCCCGACGGAGTTCCTCGCCCTCCTCCTCGACGACGAGCTCGAGCGGCGCGGCCAGACCAGGTTCAGCCGCGCGCTGGCCGAATCGGGCATCGAGCCAGGCAAGACCCTGGCCCAGTTCGACTTCGCCGCCCTCCCCCAGCTCAACCGCACCCTCATCCTGGAGCTCGCCGGCGCCGGCTTCGTCGCGCGGGCGGAGAACCTCCTCCTCTCCGGGCCAACCGGCGTCGGCAAGAGTCACCTCGCCCACGCCCTCGCCTTCGAGGCGCTCAAGCGCGGTCATTCCGTCTCGGTCCGGCCCGCCCACCGTCTCCTCGCCGACCTGCACGCCGCCCGGGCCGACGGCGGCTACCGCCGGCGCTTCGCCCGGCTCTGCGCCCTCGACCTCCTCGTCATCGACGACCTCGGCCTCCGGCCCCTGGCTGACCAGGCGTCGGAGGACCTCTACGAGATCATCCAGGAGCGCTACGAGCGCCGGTCCCTGATCGTGACGAGCAACCGCGCTCTCCACGAATGGCCCGAGATGTTCTCCGATGCCCTCCTCGCCAGCGCCGCCCTCGACCGGCTCACCCATCACTGCCAGGCCATCGTCATCCAGGGCGAAAGCTACCGCCAGCGCGGGCGGAGAAAGGAGGCGGCTGCTACGGGTCCACCCACGAACGCTGGGTAATCCAGGGGTCCCAGGGAGCGAGTTGGAGCAGTTACAGGGTAGGACGTCCGCCGGCTTTTCCAGAGGGGTCGCAGTGATTATTCACCCTGCCCCGCACTGGTTTTGCAGGAGCCGCCGCCGTCGTTTTCGGTGGATCACATTGGTGAACATGGGTGGATCAGATCAGGCGGCGTTTGACACTCG
>VGFD01000617.1 GCA_016868975.1 Armatimonadota bacterium
CAATCGGCGGCACTTTCGGTATGGGCAGCGTGGATGTCTATCGCGACGTGCCCGAATACAATGCGGACGGGACGGCCAAGAAGCGCCAGACCACCGAGACCCTGACGGAAACGACATACGATCAGAAGAAGCGCACCATAGGCTTCGGCCTCGCCGCCGCGGCCGCGGGTGGCGCCGCCGCCGCCCTGGTTGGCGCGCTGAAGGGTGCCGCCATGGGCCCCGCGGGGATCATCGTGTGCGGTCTGCTGGGAGGCGCCGCGGGCGCTGCCATCGGCTATAAGAGCGCCATCGGCGACAAGATTTACGAGCAGTGGATGACTGACACCATTGACCATCCCACGCTCATCGGCTACAGCCAGTGGATGACCGCCGACTACCGCACCGAGTACGATCGCCGCTGGGTTCCCGACGGGAAGGGTGGCATGAGGGAGGAGGTCACCACGCGCCAGGTGCTGCAGGGCTGGTGGGTGCGCCACAATCCTGAGATCCGCTGGCGCACGGTCGGCTCGTACGACTATCCGACGCTCCAGCACACCGCCAAGGTCGGCCCGGTGGGCGGCACGTTCATGACCATCGGCGCCGGCGCGCTGGCGGGTGCGGCGGCCGGGCTGGCGATCGGCCTGCTCTAGAAAAAATCCGCCCGCAGGGCCGATTTTTTTTTCCGTGCGGCGGTAGACCGACCGCGCGGCGCCGAATACTACGGTCATGCTTATGCGGGCGCGGCACGTCGCCATTGCGTTTCTCATCCTGCTGGCGCTGGAGGGTCTCGTGCGGGCTGCCGCCAGTGCGGCGCTCTTCCGCGAGGAGATGATCAAGTACCGCTTTGATTATTTTCTCTGCTGGTCTTCGGTGCAGGCGCTCAATCGCGGGATGCCGGACATCTACGGCGGGGAGAAGGCCCAATTCGATCACGCGCTGAGCGGCGGCAAGTGGTCGTTTCCGGACAACCACCCGCCGCCCTACTACCTGTTGTTTCTACCTCAATCGGCATTTTCGTTCGAGGCCGGCTTCTGGGTTCACAACACGCTCACCACGCTGCTGTATTTTTGCGGTCTGTGGATGCTGGGCCGCCTGCTGCTCGGAAGTGACGCGCGCTGGGCGGTCCCGTTGCTCGTCCTGGGCACGTTGCTGGCCGGCATCGGGATGGACAACCTCTTTTACGGTCAGGTCGATTTTGCTGCGTTTTTTCTCTTGAGTTGCGTGCTGATTGCCGCGTTGCGCGGTCACGAATTCGCGGCTGGCGCATGCCTGGGCGTGGCAATTCTGATGAAGGGATTTCCCTGGTATCTGCTGGTCTATTTCGCGCTGGAGCGCCGCTGGCGCGTCTTCATCGGCGTTGCGGCCGCCGCCGCTGTGTTCACGCTGGCCGCGCTGACCCTCTGGGGATTGCCGAATTTTCACGCCTACCTGCAGCACAGCAAGGGCGCCAGCTATTACGTGTTGCTGCTCAACCAGTCGCTCATGGGCTGGTTTGTCATGCACATTCACGGCGCGCTCACGCTTGCTCAGGTGAAAATCGTGCACGCCGCGCTCACGGCCGGCCTGCTCGGCTTCCTGGCGGTGCTGCACGCCCGCGTGCCGGCCCGCGACCCGCAGGAGGTCACGCTGGAATTCGCGTGCTTCGTGCTGGCCGCCATGTTGGGTGCGGCGTTCTCCTGGGGCCACCACAAGGTAATGATGCTGTTTCTCGTGATCCCGGCCCTGTCGCGCGCGTTGGGTGACCGCATGTGTCCGGGGGCCGCCCTGGTGATTTTCGGGATATTCCTGGTGCACTGGTCGCTGGAGGGCGAGGCCGCCGCCGAAGCGTCGCGCCTCGGCCTCTGGTACTACCGCGCGTACGGGCCGCTGCTCATGCTGGCGGCCAATTTCGCCATCGCCGTCGGGCTGCGCGTCAGGCGCGCTTGAGCGGACCGGTAACACTTTGGCAACCTTCGCCGCCTGTCGAACTGTTAAGATGGACACGCTAAAGGAGAGTGCTCTCATGTCCATCACGCCCGCAGCCCCGCAGACCCAGCGCAAGTGGACGATTCTCGTCTACAGCGCCGGCGACAACAACCTGCACGATTTCCTGGTCACCAACTTAGACGACGCGGAAAAGGTCGGCTCCACCGACAGCGTGGCCGTGGTTTCGCAGTTGGATCACGGTGGCAGCGCGGGCGCCGAGCGCCTGTTCATCCAGAAGGACAATCAGCCCGGCCTGCACTCGCAGCAGGTCGAGCAACTCGGGGACGTTGACATGGCCTCACCGGACACGCTTTCCGAATTCGTGCAGTGGGGGATGAAGAATTACCCGGCCGAGCACACCATGGTCATCATCTCCGATCACGGAAATGGCTGGCGCGGCGCCGTGGAGGACGCCGGCCACGGCACCTGGATGAAGCTTGAGGACATCGAGGAAGGCCTGAAGAAGGCGCGCACCGCCACCGGAAAACCGCTCGACGTGCTGGGTTTCGATGCCTGCTTGATGGCCTCCGCGGAAGTGGCCCACCAGCTGAAGGACGAGGCGAAATATCTCGTGGTGTCCCAGGAGGTCGAAGGCGGGGAGGGATGGCCTTACACCCGCGTCCTCTCGGAAAACCTGCTCTCCGGATTGCAGGCGCAGCTGGCCACCCGCAACAACCTGGACGCCCGCGAGTTCGCGATTTACTGCGTGAATGCCGCGGCGAGCACGCCGAAGGTCATCCCCACGATTTCCGCCATCGACAGCGCGCAGGTGCCCGCGCTGACCACCGCGGTCAAGGGATTTGCCGATGCCATCGTCGCCACGCCGGCGCGCACCGGCCAGATGCGCAAGGCAGCCCGCGGCACTCAGTCGTTTTACGACTACAAGGATCTCACCGATTTCGCGCAGCGCGTGGCCAACAATCCCAAAATTGCCGACGCGAATCTCAAGCAGGCGGCCAACAGCGTGACCGC
The DNA here is from genome assembly GCA_016868975.1 of Armatimonadota bacterium. Lineage (GTDB taxonomy): Bacteria > Vulcanimicrobiota > Xenobia > RGZZ01 > RGZZ01 > VGFD01. Next base: position 2,917 of record VGFD01000617.1, read on the forward strand.
GGCGGTGTCCAATGCGGTCATCGCGGAGCGCCACTCGCCGAGTTACCCTGGCGCGCACGGCCTGACCATCGAGCTGGGGAATTATTTCTTCAGCCCCAACCGCGAGTATCGCGACCTCGGGTTCAGCCAGCAGAGCGGCTGGGACAAGGCGCTCGATCGGCTCGGCACCTATTGGTTCTGGCCGACCCCGCTGACCGAATCAGCAGAGGCCCATCACTAGGGGGAAGAATGCCCCGGTGCGCTGGCGGTAGGCCACGTACTCCAGACCGTGTGGGCTTCGTAACAGCCTGACTTCCTCCAGGCGCGCCGCCTCCGCGTACAGAGCGTACATGTACGCCGCGTGGATCAGCAGCCAGAATTGCCCGCTGGCAGCGGCGCCGGCG
>VGFD01000618.1 GCA_016868975.1 Armatimonadota bacterium
CGCGGCGTGATCTACGGGTCGATGAAACAAGTGATGCCGGTGGCGCTCGCCATTCCGCTGTGCGGCGCGGTGTTCTCCCTGGCCCACGGGGACGTCAACGCGCTGGTGCCCCTTCTCGTGCTGGGCTCGCTGCTGAGCTTCATTTTCGAGCGCACCCGGTCAGTGGTGGCCTCGTCGTTGACCCACTGCATCTGGAACGGCCAGGTATTCCTGGTGGCCGTCTTCCTGTTCTCCTGATGGAAAAGCGGGACGTCTTCACGCGGTTGTCGTCGCTGGCCCAAACCGAGCGACAGGTTGTGGTGGCAACCATTGTGCGGGCTTATGGCTCAACGCCCCGCGAAGTCGGCGCGAAAATGGTCGTGCTCGAAAACGGGGAATTCTTTGGAACCATCGGCGGCGGCTGCGGCGAGGCCGAGGTGTGGCAGCAGGCGCGGCGCGTGTTCAGGTCCGCCACGCCGCGCACCGTCCATGTGGATCTCACCGAAGATCCCGACAAGGGTGGCGACGCAATTTGCGGCGGCCGCATGGACGTATTTATCGACCTGTGGGGGGAAGGAGACCTCGCGCGCGTGCCCGGCATCGTGCGCCTGCTCGACGAGGGCCGCGGCGTGTCGCTGGCCACGGTGATGGAGGCGCCGGCCGGGGCCGCGGCCGCGCCCGGCACGCACGTCGTGTTGAGCGAGAGCGAGCCCATCGGGTCCCTGGGGGACGCTCTCCTGGATGCGCAATTACACAGACAAGCCGAGGCGCTGCAGCGCGAGCGCAAGTCGGTGGTGGCCGCGTTCCCGCTGGACGGGGGCGCGCCCACCGTTCCGGCGCCGCGACACGGGGCCGAGGGAGCCCTGGAGGTTTTCGTGGAAGTCATCGAGCGCCCCCCGGTGCTGGTCATCGCGGGCGCCGGTCACTGCGCGCTGCCGCTGGCCAAAATGGGAAAGCTGCTGGGATTTTACGTCATCGTTCTGGACGACCGTCCGGAGTGCGCAACCCGGGAAAGGTTTCCGGACGCGGACGAGATCCTGCTCGGGGACCTCGAGCGGGAAGTGGAGAAAATCCCCATGGACCGGCGCACCCACGTGGTGCTGGTCACCCGCGGCCACAAGCTGGACGAGGCGATATTGCGAAAGGTGGTGCGAAATCCCCTGGGCTACGTCGGGATGATCGGCAGCAAGCGCCGGGTGCGCGCGGTGTTCCGGGACATGGAGCGGGACGGCTTCGCGCCCGAGCACCTGGCGCGGGTTTCCTCGCCCATCGGATTAGACATCGGCGCGGAAACGCCGGAAGAAATTGCCGTCTGCATTCTTGCGGAAGTCATCATGGCGCGCAAAGGCGGCACGGGACTGCCCATGTCCCGCAAGCCATGACGAGCGGCCAGCCCAGCGGCATCAGCCACGCGGCCGCGGGAGGAACCAGCCCGGCCGCCGCCAGCGGTCCCGCCAAGCGCAGCGGCCGCGTGCCGGTGCCGGGCAAGGTGGACGCCGCCGGGCGCCCGGTCACCCGCCTGCCGGACGGCACGCTGCTCAGCCAGCGGTACGAGCTGTCCTTCCTGGCGGCCGGCGGAATGGGCGCCGTGTACCGCGCGCGAGATCGCCAGGGCGGCGCGGAAGTGATCGTCAAAGAGGCGTTCTCTCGAAATCCCGACGATCACGCCATGGTGATCGTGGCGCTCACCCAGGAACGGGAGGCGCTGATCCGGCTCGATCATCACGGGATTGTCAAGGCGCTCGATTTCTTTATCGAAAATGGCGCCGCCTATCTGGTTCTGGAATACGTGAAGGGCCAGACGCTGGAGGCGCTGATCGGCGCCGGCAAGCCGCTCGACGAGGGCGACGCGGTGAGTATCGCGCTGCAGGTGTGCGAGGTGTTAGAGCACATCCACTCGCACGGGCTGGTGTATCGCGATCTCAAGCCGGAAAATATCATGGTGGGCGACGACGGCAAGGTCAAGCTCATCGATTTCGGCACCGTGCGGCTGTACAAGAGCGGCCAGCGCAAGGACACTTCGGCGCTCGGCACGGTGGGCTTCGCGCCGCCCGAGCAGTTCGGCCACGGGCAGACCGATCGCCGCTCGGACGTGTACAGCCTGGGCGTGTCGCTGCACTACATGCTGACCCGACGGCACCCGGACGAGGCGCCGTTTCATTTTCCGCCGCTGCGCACGCTCAATCCCAGCGCGTCGGAGGCGCTGGAGATTCTGGTGGCGCGGGCGGTGCAGTCGGTGGCCGACCAGCGCTTTGCGTCCGCGGCCCAAATGCGCGAGGCGCTGATCGCGACCCGCAAGGTGTGTCCGGTGTGCGGCACGATGAACCGCGCGCGGGGAAAATTCTGCATCAAGTGCGGGCAGGCGCTGCCCGGTGGCTCCGGGCCGGTGCCGCCGCCGGTCGCGGTGGCGAAGCCGCCGACGGTAAAGGCGCCGGCCGGGCTGCCGGCGACCACGATGGTGGCGGGTACAGCGCCGGTCGCGATGCCGACGGTGGCCGGGCTGGGCGCGACCGGGCCGGTGGGACCCGCCTCCCTTGCACCGCCTCCGGCCGCGGTGGCGCAATCCCAGCTGCTGACTCGGCCGGCCCTGGCCGGGGGGCATCCGCCACCGCCGCTGAGCGGGCCGGTGCTCCCACTGCATCCCACGCCAGGTCCCATCAAGAGCGGCCGAGTGTGGCGCGTGGACCTGCTGGGACGCGGGGATTTCGTGCGCATCTCCGACGCGGTCGGGGCGGCGCGGCCGGGCGACGTGATCGAGGTCGGGCCCGGCACGTACCAGGAGAGCCTGCGGGTGGACGAGCAGCTTGTCATCAAGGGGGCCGGGGCCAAACTGACCCGCGTGGTGAGCGCAGTGAATCGCCCGGTGCTGGAGATCTCGTCAAGCGACGGCACCTGGGTCGAGGGAATGACGCTGGAGTACAACGGCGCGCGGCCCAACTGCGCGGTGTGGGTGAAGAATTCCAAGGCGATCGTCCAGGGCTGCGCAATCCACGGCGCGACGCTGTCCGGGGTCGAGTTCGGCGCGCAGTCCAGCGGCGAGATCCGCTGCAACGACATTTCCGGCAATCACCAGACTGGAATTTTCATCCATTCCCGATCCACCGTGGGAATTTTCGGCAATCACATTCACGACAACGGCCTGGCGACGCGGACCGCAGGAATCGAAGTGCGCGAGCAGTCGCACCTTGCGATTGAAGGCAACTTGATCGGGAACAACGGCATCGCGCTGTATATTCACGGCAGCTCAAATCCCACCGTGCGCGGCAACACCATCGTCGCCAACGGCCA
>VGFD01000619.1 GCA_016868975.1 Armatimonadota bacterium
TAGGAGGGCCCGGTGAATGTTCCGCTTCATCCGCCGATTTATCGTCATACTGGGGTTAGTAGCGCTGATCGCGCTGGACGCCGCATGTCAGATCACGCCACCCGCGATTCTCGGTGACCTGGAGGACGACGCGCTCTGGAAGGCCCGGCTGCGGGTGCAGCGCCCTCTCGACCAGGGAGCGCTGGAGAAGTTCGCCGGCCGCACCGTGTCGGTCGGCGACGGTGAGACGGTGCGGCTCGACGCCGTGGCCCGCGGCGTGTTCGCGGAGCAGCGGCGGCTCGGTGACGGGGTCCGCTCGCTGCCCCCCGGCGTGATTTCCGGACCTCCCGCCGTGGTGGAGATGGCCTGCGAGCTGCCGACGGCCTTTCTGCTATCGCGCGGCGTGCGCCTGACCGTGGTCGAGCCGGCCGCGCTCAAGGCCGCCTCCCCGGAATTCGCAAGTTTCCTGGGGAATGGCGCTGCGCGCGCGAGCGTCCGTGACCTTTCCCCGGAAGGGCAGGCCGGCCTGCGTCGTTTCCTGAGTGAGGAGGCGCCTCGCTTGCCCGCGGGCGACCCGCTGCGGGAGGCCGCGGCGCGCGGCGAGGAGGCCTTGCTCCAGGCAATCTCCGAGGGCAAGGGCACGTTCGAGGTGGTGGACACCGTGCTGGTGCCGCGCGCGCCCCTGACCTCGCGGGACGGGCGCATCGCGCTGCCGGTCGTGCGCGACGGGGTGCTCGACCTTGAGCAAGTGCAGGCGGTCCGCATGCGACCGCTCACCGAGATGCTGCTCGGATCCCTGGACCTGCCGCCCGCCCAGGAAGCCGTCCTGGAGACCGGCGGGCACTACGACTATCGCGCCGCCTTCCTGGCCGGCTTCACCCGGGCCAACGCCTGGGAGTGGGAGCGTCGCTGGCGCTATCCCTCGGGCTTCTTCCGCGCCACGCTGGGCGGTGGCTACGCGGTCGGCCTGCGCATCCCCATCGAAGTGAGCGGTCGGCTGAGCCCCACCCGCGTCGCCGTCGAGGACGCGCGCGACGCGGCGTCGTCGGTGCATAACCAGGTCCGCGCCCGGGCGCTGGACGCGAACGCCGCGTTCTACGCGGCCAGCGGCTTGCCCGAGGACCTGCGCTTGCAGGGGCGCGAGGCCGTGCTGGAGGCTCGGGTGGGCTTCGGCTACAAGTTCCGGGTGTTCTGGGAGGACGTCGCGCAAATGCGCTATCGCGACTTCGGCTTCGACTACAGCCAGGACGTGGCGCCGCCGTTCGCGGGCCAGGGAGGCCTGCGCATCGCCATCCCCCCGGAGCTCTCGCGCACCGAGGTCGAACTGTCGGTCATCCGCGGATGGGCGCAGGCGGGCCTCTTCTTGGGCGGCGACGGCGAGGTCCGGGTGGATCACGAGGGACTGGTGGACAGCGAGGTTGTGGATCGCCGCACGCTGCGCTTCCGCAACGGCGCCGTCCAGGATCTGGGGATCGCGCTGCCGGCGTTGCCCGAGAGCGGCACGCATCGCTACGGATTCCGCCTCTCGAACCCGTCTTACCACCTGGACCTGACGCTGACGCCGGAAGTGCGCCTGGGGCTGCGGGTCGGAGTCGACGGTTTCTCGCGCAGTTTCCGCACCGACTGGATCTCGCTGGGCGCCGCCCGGGTGCGCCTCGGCACCGTCTCTTTCAACCGCCATCGGGGCACCCACGCCCAGTTCGCCTGGCAGGGCGGCCGCAAGCAGTTTACCGCGCTGAGCGGCCCGGTGTCGTATCGGGAAATCCGCGGCGCGGTGCGCATGCGCTCCGGCCACACCGGGCGGTGGGTGGTGGCGGATCGCACGCCGGACGCCATCATGAAGGCCGCTGGCACGCGCGCCGAGGCGGACGTTTTCGACATCCGCCCCCTCGACGACGGGCGCGTGGCGCTGCGCTGCCGCCGCACCGAAAAATTCGTGCGCGCGGGTCTCGGGGAGGCTTGCTGGCTGGGCGCTTGCAGCGAGCGCGTGGACCGCTGGGAGACGTTCGAGCTGATCCCGATGGCCGGCAACCGGTTCGCCGTCCGCGCGGTGTACAACGACCGCCTCGTGCGCGCGGGCATCGGGCGTGACAGCATCCTGGGCGCCACCAGCGCGCGCCGCGACGTGTGGGAGGTGTTCGAGTACGAGCCGGTTGAGTAAGGGGTCATGACCTGCTGTCGCGAACTTGCAGGCATGCGCCTGCTGACGCTTCTCCTGCTCCTTGCCTGGGCGTGGAGCGCCACCGCCCTCACGCAAGTGCGGCTCGGGGCCGCGCCCGCGCCGATGCGCCTCATCTCACCCGGACTCTCGCTCGACGAAGTGGGGCCCCCGTTTCCGGGGGATGTGGCGCCCGGTGTGGAGGAAGCCGACAGAATGCGCCGCGAGGGGCGCTTCATGGAGGCCTCGCAGGCGCTGCGGGAGGTGCTCAAGGGCAATCCTCTTGACGCCACGGCGCTGGCCATCCTGGGGCAGACGGAGATGCGGCTCGGTCAGGTCGAGGAGGGGGAGCGCCTCTGTCGCGAGGCACTGCGCATTGCCCCCGGGTCCTCGCGGCTGCTCAACCGGCTGGGGCACGCAATGGCCGCGGCAGGCCGGCTCGAAGCCGCCGAGACCGCCTTCCGCGAGTCGGTGCGGCGCAATTCAAAGAGCTACGCCGCGCTGATGGCGCTCTCCAGCCTGCAGTTCAAGGGCAATCCGCAAGCCGCGCGCGCGCTGATCGAGCAGATGCTCGAGCTGCATCCCTACGACAACTACGCCTATACCGTGCTGGCCCGCTTCTATGTTGAGGATGGGAAGCCGGAGGATGTGGTGAGGCTCTATCGTTTCTACCTGCGCTCGCCGACAGTGGACGTCCGCGGCCGCGCGCTCGTCCGCCTCGCGCTGGCCCACCAGTTGCTGCTCCTGCGCAGGCCCGCGGAGGCGGAGGCCGAGGCGCGCTCCCTCATCGCCGACCTGCAATCCGACCGGGGGCCTTTGCAGACGATTGTCGCCAGGGCGTGGATGCTGGTGGGCGACACCCGCTGGCGGGTGGGGGATCTCAAGGGCGCGCTGGCGGTGTACCGGACGGCGCCGGAGAGCCCGGACGTGGCCACGATACCGCGTCGCGATTCTCGGCGTGACCGACGGTCCGGGCGGCCCGGGCCTGAGCGTCTTGCCGGTCGAGAACGCGCTGGCGGCTTTATTGCCGATGGTGAAAAAACAGGCGGACGTGATCGTGCTGCTTGCCGCGCTTGAGGCCGGTCACATCGAATTCCTGGCCCAGCAATTCCCGGAAATTCAGTGCAT
>VGFD01000620.1 GCA_016868975.1 Armatimonadota bacterium
AGCCGCCCCCCCGCGAAAAGCCGCCCCCCCGCGAAAAGCCGCCCCCCCTCCGCGGAAAACCGCCTCCCTCCGCGGAGAGCCGCCAGTCGGGGGGGGCCTGCAGTCGGCGGTCCGCGCCTTCTGCTACGCGTACTTCAGCAGCAGCGCTCCGGCGAGTTGGGCGCGGCCGTTGCGGACGAACTGCCCGGCCTGCGCCATGATCACGTCCGGGCGGATGTTCTGGCGGGTCTGGCGGTAGCCCAGGTCGATGCGCTCCACGCCGCCCTCGCGCAGGGAGATGCGGCGGCCGTCGCCGCACATCAGCTCCAGCTTGTCGTAAATCTTGTCGTTGGAATCGATGCCGCCGTCGCCGTTGTCGTCAAACTTCGCCAGCTCGTCAAATCCGTTGGCGGCGCCGTGCTGATCGCCGAACACCTCGCGGCCATCGTCGATCTCGCCGTTGCCGTTGCGGTCCAGCGCCAGGATTGCATCCCCGCCGCTCACCCACGCCACGTTTTCCTTTTTTCCATCGCCGTCCACGTCGAAGTCGCGGCGGTTTTCCATCGACATTTTCCCGTCGCCGTCCATGTCAAAGGTCAGCGGATCTTTTTCCTTGCCGGGCATTTTCACGGCGTTGTATCGCTCCACGACGGCCTTGATCTCCACCGAGTGCTGCTCCATCTTGCGCGCCGTGTCGTCCGCGCTGACCGTCTCAAAGGTGCCCTCGATTTGAATGCGCAGCTCCACCGACAAGCCTTTCGCGTCGGTCGGCCCGCCCGCGCGCTCGCCGCACGATTTCACGAAGTGCGTGGCGGCTTCCGGATCCATCTGCTCGAGCATGGCCAGCAGCGCGTAATATTGCTGCTGCAATCTCGGATCGCTGCTCATCGCGTCGAGCTGCTCGCCCACTGCCTGGCGGGTCTCGGCGGACAGTCCCCCCGGCGCGGGCGCCGGTGCTGCTTCGGTCGGCGTCGCGATCGGCTCTGCGAGCTCGCTCGGAGCGGCGCCCTGGGGGCCGCTGGCGCTCTTGCCAGCGCGGAGCGGCGTGGAATAGGCGCGGACGGCTTCCGCCATTGTCCCTGCGGCGATCTCCATTGCTTTTCTTCTCCTTAAGAGCGCCCTGTCGGGCGCGGCGCGGGCAGTCCCGTGCCCGCATACCCATGCTATCGGCCCCGCGATCCGGCCTCTTCAGCCCGCTTTCAAGAATCGGTCTTTCGGACTAAGTAGCGCGCGACACAAGTAGCGTCGCCTTACGGGACAACGACTGACCCGGGCGTGTCGCGCGGCACGATCAAACCGATTTGGGGCTTAGGGGGTGTTGACAATCACCGCACTACTGCGGACGCACTGGGCCGACCTCTTGGTTCTCCGCGACTGCGCTCCTCAACGTACCCGAAAGTACGCCTGCGGTGCTCGCTTGTGCGGACCGGCGACTTCGACTCCAGCCTGACGTTCTCGCTACGAGCCGCGAATGTCAACACCCCCTAGTTCGGACGGGCCAAAACCGAACTGCAGGTTGTGCTGGCGGCAGTCGTCGCGAACCTGACGCGGGTGGGCGCGTCCCTCTCTTCGTCTGCCTACGGCGCCGTGATTCAGATTGCCGCATTCCGCCGCGGACCGCTAAGTGGCGCGCGACACAAGTAGCGTCGTCTTACGCGACAACGACTGACCCGGGCGTGTCGCGCGACACGATCAAACCGATTTGGGGCTTAGTGGTCCGCGCCCGGGGCTCCAATTCATGATCAGACTTGCGCCGCGGACCACTCAGTCTCGGCCGCCTACCGCGCTGCCGATCACTTTGACCTGCATTCACGGCGATGAAGGCCAAAACGATCGGCAGCGGGTGGCCGCATTGAGGGGGATCTCCGACCCTCGGCGCCCAACGTTCCGGGTGTGAAGCGTCTGCTGCGGCCCGCGCTGATCGTTCTCGTCGTGGTAGGAATCCCGTTGCTGGCCATCGGCCTGCCCACGTTCGTGCTGCCCTTGCTTTCCGCCGAGGAGGCCGTGACCGCCCGCCGCGTCGGCAATGCGGCCCGCACCCGCGTCGCGGCTCGCGAGAAGAGCGCCTCCCGGGACAACGGCTATGAGTTTCTCGCGCGGATGGTCAACGCGAAGCCCCCGAAGCCCGGCAAGAAGCCGCCCGACAACCCCTACGTGGCGCTCGCCGCCTACAACGCGGTCACCCGCGCCGACATCACCCAGAAAGTCAGCGCCGACGGCGCCCGCGACAAGAAGCGCCTGCGCGCCTTCCAGAAAGTGCTGCCCCGCCTGGAAGCCGCCATCCTGGCCCCCAATTTCGTGTACCCCTCCCATTATCGCGAGGCCGGCACGGCCACTCCCACCAATCTCGCTCCCCTCATTGCCATGGGCGACAGTCTGCGCGTGCTCGGCGCGGACCGCGAAAACGCCGGCCGTCCGCGTGACGCGCTCCGCTGCTATGCCCTCGCGGTCGTGCTTGGCGAGCGCCTGGGTGGCCAGGGAAATCTCGCCGGCCTGCGGGCTTCCCTCACCATCCAGGCGCGCGCGGTTGAGGCGCTCCTTACCATTCTTCCCACGTTCGAGCCAGACGCGGCCACCACGTCCGAGGCGCTCGCAATGCTCAAGCGCGAGCCTCTGTCCCCGTCGGATTTCGTGCGCGCCATGGATGAGGAGTTCGCCGAGCGCATGCGGATGTTCGACCGACTGCTGGGCCGCGAGATCTCGCCCGACGACCTGGTCGGCATCAAGGAGAGCCCGTCCATGATGGGACGATGGCTTCTCAAAGCCGGGCTCACCGTGGATCGCGAGCGCCGCCTGTACATCGGATACGTGTTACGCTATCGCCCCAACATGGAGCGCCTCGTCGATCCGCCGGCCAACGGACCCACCATGGATCGCTTGAAAATGCACAGCGCGTATCATTCAACGCTGTCGGTCAACTTGATTCCGGATTTTGTTGAATTGCAGTCCCGCTTTCGCGAAGTCCAGTCCGCGGTGGCCGCGGCGGAAATTCTGCTGACGGTGCAACTCCATCGGGAGCGCAAGGGGGTTTATCCCAGGAGTCTTCCCAGGTCGGCTTCCCGAGCCACGATTGCCCGCGACGGAAAATTCGAATATTCCGCCGACGACGGTGGCGTGACACTGAAGTGCACGACCACCCGCGAGCCGCGCACATACACCGGCCGACGGGCCGTGTATTTCCGCTACCGCTATTAGCGGTGTGGGCCTCCCGGCCGAGCAGGGACACGCACCGGGCGCATGTCAGTCCGTGATATGCGGGCCGGCGGATCTGCGCCTGCTGTT
>VGFD01000621.1 GCA_016868975.1 Armatimonadota bacterium
TGGTCGTGGGTGACGAAACTCCATGGCACGAAGTGGTCGAGATCATAGTCCACGACCGTCAAGGGCTCTCCGGAGTAGATGCAGCAAAGCTCGGCGTGCTGGCTGATCAGTGGTCCCCAGAAGTCCCGCGCGGCCTTCAGGTTGCGCTGGGTCGGGGAGGTCAGCTTGGCTCCGATGTTGGGCACGTTGACGTTGCGGCTCTGGAGGAAATAGACGAGGCTCCACATTGCGAAGCGGCGAAGGATTTCCAGATGAGTTTGCAAATAGGCGAGCCATCGGGGGTGCAACTCGATCGCGTTGCGCTGAGGAAGGAATCGATACAAGCAGGGAATCTCGTCATATTTCTCGTTCGCCAGTCGCCGAATCGCCGCTGTGTTAGGCTGTTCTTTCATCTCTCTGAGCGTTTCGGAAAACCATGGTGTCAGAAACCTTGTGGGGACGTATCGTCCGAGGTCGGATAATTGCTTTCCAGGCTGCAGCCCGGCGTGGAGCAGCTCGTGCTCGATCTCGGACAAGGTGACCGTACCGGGAAGGTCCGCAACGCCGGCCATTTCTCGCGCAAACACGCTCAACCTGTCCTGCTTGCCAAATGAGAGCCGGAAACGGTTTGCCGGAAACCACACCGACGCGACCATCCGCACCAGCAGCTCGCGGATGCCCACGACGGGCCCGTTGCCCTCCCGCACGTGCTCGAGAAGCGCGAGAAACCAGTAGAATTTGTAGGAGTTCGTCGTGTTGCCAAAGCACGCGGCGAGATGGTGAATCGGCAAATCTCCCGAGGACGGCAACAGACTCATCCCAGATGGATTCGACGGGCCTCCTTTTTATCGACCCGAGTGAGGATTAGTAAAGAGAAAATCCCCCGGTCGCCCCTCGGACCCGTCGCGCTCCAGCGTAGCACGGGGCCCCTCTGGGTTGTCAAGCCGCGCTCCGTCGGCTCGGTGGCTCGTTTCTTTTCCTCTTCGCGCACCTCGCTGCGCTCGTGCGCGAAATCGGAAAATTCAATCGAGGCGTCGGGCTTGACAACCCAGACTCCCGTGCTCCACTTCCGCCTGCGACGGGCCGAGGGGCGACCGGGGGCAGCAATGCTCGGGGCCTCAGGGCACCCCCAAGGGCAGGACGAGGCCCGCCTGCTTCCACCTCGGACTCATCGAGCACGCGGCCGGCCCCGAGGCGCATCACGCCACGCTGCGGTGTCCGTGCCGCCACGCTACTCTGCGCGGTGTCCGTGGCCGCCACGCTACTCTGCGCGGTGTCCGTGGGAATTCCGCGCCGAGCCGCGATCACGCCACGCGCACCATTCCGTCCAGCCGGCCCACGAAAAAGTTATCCACAATTTTGGGCCGCTTGTATCCGCACAACCATGCGGGATTGCGGCGGCGAGGAATTTGCGTGGTATAAGCACCACGTGGTATAATGGGCCCGTGCCCTACCTCCAGCTGCAAGCTCCCTCCAAAGTGGACTTCACCGCTCCCATCGTCACGCCCGGCGCCGACGAGCCGCTGGGACGCGGGACCTGTCGCGGGCTCGACCGTCCCATGGCCGCCGAGGTGCTCGACTTCAACCTCTGGTTTCTCGGGCGCGCGCACATTCTCATTGATCGGGCCATCGGGCGCGGGCTGAAACGCCTCACGAAGCCGCGCCTCATGGACATCGGGTTCAGCAGCCTGGAAGACTACGCGCGTGAGTCTCTCGGCGTGAGCGGGCGCCACGCCGAGGAGTTGGCCTGGCTGGAGCGCACCCTGGAAAACTATCCCGAAATTGACGCGGCCTACGAGGACGGTCGCCTGTTGCGCAGCAAGGTGCGCCTGCTGCTGCGGAAACTGACTCCGCGCGACGCCGCGGCCTGGCTCGAGCGGGCCGTCGACCTCAGCGTGCGAGGTCTTCGCGACGCGCTCGAGGCCGAGTGCAAGCCGTCCGCCGCGCCGTCGGAGAATACCGAGGACGATCCTGAGCAGGGCCGCTGGATAGACCTCTCCCTCACCCCCGCCCAGCGGCTCAAATTCGACGTCGCCGTTGAGCTGGCGCGCCGCATGTCGGGCGCAAACCTCCCGCTCCACGCGTGCGTGGAAATTTTCGTGGCGGAATTCATGTCAGAAAGCCCCCCGATGCCCGAGCGCGCCCGCTGGATGCCCACCGACGCAGAGCTGGAGGCGCGCGCCCAGGCCGCCCGCGAGGAGCGCCGCGAGCACGCCGCGGCGATGGCCCGCAACCAGGCCGCCGTTGAAGACGACACCGGCAAGTGGGCCTTCCTCCACTGGGAAATTCCCCAGGTGAACCTCGCCGCCGATGTGGGCATCGAGCCGCCGCCGGACGCCGACGCCGCCGCCGTCGACGCGTGCCTGCAGGCCGCCGTCCGCCTGCGCCAGCGGATCGCCGGCTACATGATGCGCATGCTGCGCAACGTCGCGGATTATCGTTTTTTCAATGACATGCTGTTTCATAATTTCGACCAGTACGTGCGCGAGCGCCTGGGCATCAGCAGCCGCACCGCGCGCAAATATATCGCCCTGGAGCGCTGGTTTTTCCGCCGCCCTCGCGTCGCCGAGGCATTTTACTCCGGCGTCCTCAACCAGGCGCAGGCCACGCTGCTCGTCGAAGTGGCCGGAGAGCGCACCGAAAAAGCCTGGGTCGAGCACGCGCCCACCGTCACCGTCAAGCAGCTCAAAGCCGACGTCGAGGAAGCATGTCGCCGCCGCGAGCGCACCCACGACGCGTACCCGCCGGCCCCGCGCACCGAGGCCCGGTTGCCCGCATCGTCCGAAGACACCGAGCGGCCGACGTGCGCGCCAGCCGAGAACACCGAGCGGCCGGTGTGCGCGTCAGCCGAGGATGCGGAGCGGCCGGCGGCCGACGCTCTCGAGCGGCCGGCGTGCGCGCCGGAGCAGCCGGAGATCACCGTCCGCGAGTATTTGAAATCGTTCCCCCACCTGACAGATCCGGAGGGCGACCGCCGGCCGCTGCGCTTCCTCCTTCCCGACGAGCTGCTCCCGCTCTGGGACGACGCCGTGCGCCGCTGCGCTCCGCAATGGGGACCGTTGCCCGCCCTCGAGGATTGCCTCGAAGTATTTTGCGACGCATTTCTGGAGACGTACCGCCGTGAAGCGCTCGCGGAGATTCGTCGGCACCCCGTCGAAGAACGTGACGGATACTTATGTTCCGTCCCAGTTTGTACGCAACGCCGATTCCTCCATAAACACCACGTCGACCCGCGCGCCCAGGGCGGGTCCGACGATCGCGAAAATCTC
>VGFD01000622.1 GCA_016868975.1 Armatimonadota bacterium
CCAACCGAGGATCCAGTCCTGGAAATACTCGACCGCGGCGGCCACCGCCTTGTCGGGCCCGACGGGATAGGCCTCCCCAATGCCGGTGACGCCTGCGTCGGTGAATACCTGCACGATAGGGAAGCTGCGACCGCTGTGATGGATGAAGCTGCAGGCCAGCCTGGTGATTTGCATGCCCGGTTCTCGCGGGGTAGGGGCGGCGCGTATGCTACTCGCTGCTGAGGTCACTGTCATCTGCCGCGCTGGACCACGCCGTCAGACGTACTCCGTCCCCGCCGACAGGAAACGAGGCCGCCGCATCCTGGCTTGTCCCCGCGTTCCGGGGCCCACGCTGAAAGGTCGCAGCCATGCTCGACTTCACCCGTTCGTTCGTCACGTGGACCACGCCGCCCAAGCAACCGCATCCGCATTACAAATACGACGGCGGCTTCGTGGGCACCCTGGGCGACGTGTACCGGGTCCGAATGCAACTCGACGCCACGTGTGAGATCGTCGAGGAGCGGACCGGACGGCGCGACGAGATGTTCCTGTTCTATCCGTGCCGCTCCGAGTACACCATCGCCACAAGCAACTTCTTCCAGATCCCGAGCGGCGAGTGGCGCGCGGTCTTCAGCCGAACGAACCGGGTGCCCATCGCACGCCGGCCCTCCGGCGAGCAGGCTGAGACCCGGCGCGCCCCATGGCGGGAGCATTTCGTCGACCTGGCGTGGGACGTGCGTTCGCACCCGAACGCGGTGCCCCTCACCACTGGCAGGGACGTCGTGGCGGCCACGCTCGCGAACGCACTGCTCAACGCGCGCATCACCTATCGCGATGCCGCGCGCGGCGTTGCGGTGACCGTTGAGTTCCCGATCCGGCTCATGAATGTGGACCTCGAACACGGCCTGTTCCAGCCGTGCTGCGGGCCGGTGATCGTGCCCGACCTGAACACCTGGGACGGAGCGGGCGTGGACCGGGTGTTCCTGGCGGAAGTGGCTTTCAGCCAATTCGACTACGCCGAGTTCATTCTGCGCCGCGAAATCGAGCCGGCGACGGAGGAGAAGGCCTGGTATCACCTGGTGCGCGGCCGCAACCGCTACGAGCTATGGCCGGGCGCCGCGTCACCGAAGGGCGCGCCGCCCACCCCGCGCCCGAATGCGTCGGTGTACAGCGAGACCTGGGAGCTGCCGACCAGCAACGTCGTGTTGCGGGTGGACTGAGCCGGACCACCACGGCGCACTTCCGTTCGCGCGTACGGCGGCGGGTGAAACCGGCCGTGCGCGGCACGTCTTCCGGCGCGCGTCCGCCGCGCCGGGTTTGACGCCATGGTCCTGCGCAACTTGCGGCCGTGGCCACAAGGTCTGCACCGCACGCGGGGCGGTACCGGCCCGCCCCTGCAGTCCCAGCCTGCGCGACTCTTGGGGCAGGCGCGCGCCCTGCTTCAGAACGCCGGGATGGACTCCACGCAGCCCGGGTAGGCCCGCCCGCGAACCTGAATGAACGGCGGCAGGTTGTGCACGTTCCCCTGCAACGGGTCCATGACCGACGTGGACCGCATGTAATGGGTGGCGTAGCCGCGCCGCCGATGCGGGGTGGAGTTGGGCCCGCTGGCGTGGAACGTGAGGCTGTGGTGGAAGCTCACGCTCCCGCTCTTGAGCTCCACGGGTTGCGCGGGATAGGCGCCCGTGGGGCCGAATTGGGCCTCAAATGTTGGGATCAGATGCCGCGGCACCACGCCCCACCGCTGGCTGCCCGGCACCATCCACAGGCAACCGTTGGCGATGGTGGCATCGTCGATCGCGGCCCACGCCGAAACCAGGTCCATGGGGAAGATGTTGCGGAACGACTCCGAGTCTTGATGCCACTCCTTGGCAGAGCCGTGATACGCGGGCTTCATGAAGAGCTGGTCGCCGTAGAGCGCGATGTCGTCCGTCCCGAGAAGGTCGGCGATGACATCGAGGATCTTGGCGTTGAGACTGTGCCTGCGCAGCACGTCGTCGTAGTTGGCCAGGTGCGCGAGTTTACGCACGGCCGCCAGCATGTCGGTCACCGCACCCGGGTTGTCGCGGAACTGCTTTTCGATCTGGATGCGCTCGCGCGGGATGTGCGCCGCCTGGCCCGAGCCGATCAGGTCCGAGCGCTCGGCAAGGGCCTGGATCTCGGCCGGCGAAAGCAGGCTCTCGACCGCGACGTAGCCGTTCTGGTGGAAAAAGTCAACTTGCTGCCGAGACAAGACGCGACGGGTGGAGACTGCCACGCGTGCGGCCTTTCGGGCGGGGGCGAACCGCTCCGCGGATACTACTACACCTGCCGCGCGCCCTACACGCAGCCCGGGAACGAGCGCCCGCGTACCTGCCGGAACGGCGGCACTTTGGGGGCGTCGGTGACGGTCTCATCCTTGCGTGACGTCGCGCGCATGTAGTGCACGGCGTAGCCGCGCCGCCGCATGCCCGACGTGTTGGCGTTGCTCTGATGCAGCACGAGGCTGTGGTGAAAGCTCACGCTGCCCGGCCGCAGCGGCGCGGGAATGATGGGCCACTCCGGCGTGCCCAGCAGCGGCAGAAACGGTTCGAGCTGAGGCGCGCGCAGCATGCCCCAGCGCTGCGTGCCGGGCACGAAGTTCAGGCAGCCGTTTGCGGTGGTGGCGTGGTCGATGGCGCACCAGGCGGTCACGAGGTCCATGGGGAAGATGTCGCGCCACGAGGCCGAATCCTGGTGCCACGGCTGCGCGGCGCCGATCTCGGGCGGTTTCATGAAGAGCTGGTCGGCGTATAGCTTGATGTCGTCGGTGCCGAGCAGGTCCGCCACGATGTCCGCGATCGCCGGACTGGTGACGTGGCTCCACAGGATCTCGTCGTACACCGCCAGGTTAAACAGCTTGCGGACTGAGAGCACTTGGTCGACCACCTGACGCGCGCCATCGCGAAAGACCTTCTCGAGCTGAATGCTGGTGTCAGGGATGTTCGGAGCTTTTCCGGCGGCGATCACATCGGCATGCTCGGCCAGCACGGCCACCTGCGCCGGAGGGAGGAGGTCCTCGACGGCCAGCCAGCCGTCGATGCGGAATCGGTCGATCTGTCGCTGCGTCAATCGTCTCGTGGTCGCCACAGCCATCTTCCCCCCCCACCCAACGCTACCCAAGGCCCGCCGCGCCATGGTACCGCCGCCGGGCAGGGCGCTGCCTCTGCTCATCGTAGGGGCGTTCAATCGAACGCCCCTACGGAAGCGGCCCCTATCGGTCGT
>VGFD01000623.1 GCA_016868975.1 Armatimonadota bacterium
GCTCCGCTGCATCGATCTCAAGATGACGCTGGAGTTCTTCAATCCGCGCGGTGAGCGTATCGCGCCTCCCTGGGATTATGTTCGGCCCAACTGGTGGCACGCCATCCCGCACGGCCAGACATCCCTCGAGTACGATCGGCTTCAGGTGCGTCTCCGCAACCATTCGCTGGCCAGCCGCGACCTTCGCTTCGTGGTGCTGGACCCGGTGGACCCGGTGAAGGGCACGCCGACCCCGACCCGCCGCGACATCCACATCTAACCGCTGGGGATCCCCGACGGACACGAGAACGGCGCCCTGCGAGGCGCCGTTTTTGTGTTGAAACCCTGAACCGCATGTTCACAAAAATTTAACGAAACGTTTGCAATCTTGAAACATCCCCGGGGCCACAGGCCCTTCCCCAGACGATAGAGCGCATGGTATCATAGGTGGCAAGACGGGGTGCCGAAGGGCACCCACCACTCTGAATCGTCCCCCTTGGGGACGGCCTCTCGGGTGGTACTGTGAAGGAGGCTCACCAAAATGGCTCTTCCGATTCTTGCCGGAGTCATGATCGGCTCCCAGGTTCTTGGCGGTATCATGGGACTCGTGCAGCAGCACCAGATGAACAAGCAGAACAAGCAGGCCCTGGAGATGATGCAGCGCCATCAGCAGCAGCAGAACGCGATGCTGTCCCAGTTCATGGGCGGCACGATGCCCGGTGGCTATCCCCAGATGGGCCAACAGATGGGCTAGACGGACTCCGGTCCGACGAAAAGGGCCCATAGCGGGCCTTTTTCATTCCGTGGCGCGGAGGGAGTTCGCCCGGGCAAGGCCGAATCCATCGGCCCCCAGCCTGCTGGGGTATCCGCGGGGAGGGCTTCGATCCGGCATGATCTGCATCAAGTGTGGCCACTCGAATCCGGACAATCTCAACTACTGTGAGAAGTGCAACGCGTACATCTTCAAAATGGCGGCGGGTGGCGCGGCCTCTTCCATGATGGAGTTGGAGGAGGGCAAGGAGTACCTCGTCCCGCAGCGCAGCTATCCCACTGAGTATCTGTACAACCTCACCTGCCGCGCGTACGAGTACATCCACGAGGAGGCTTCCGGCGACCCGCTGCTGGAGGCGTATCAAGTCGTGAAGGCGCGGCTCGACGACCTGGAATTCAACAGCCTTCCCAACGCGATCGCGTCCCTGCAAGCGGAGCGAGCCGAGGAGCCGGAAGACGACTATCCGCGGCAGGTGACCTATCTCCTCACCAAGGGCGTCAGCCTTTACCGGGAGGGCGGGGCGCTGTTTGACCAGTTCGTGGAGAATGGGGAAAATCAAGTCCTCATTGACGCCATTACCAGGATGCAGGAGGGGAACGACAACCTCGGCCTGGCCCTGGAAATGGGTCAGGCGCGCGAGCAGCTTATCCAGGAAGAGCTGAATCGTCGCGTGGTGGCCGCCCGTCAACAGACCTCCGCCGGCGCGGTGAAAGGGGGCAGCGGGGCCGCGGAAGGCCGCCTCGGAGGCGGTGAAGAAGGCGCGGTCGGCGGCTAGACCCCGACAAAAAAGAGGCGCCGGCAAAGGCGCCTCTTTTTTTCAGGCACCCGGGCCTAAAACTGGGGCTGCTGGCCGGGGAAGAAGTTCTGGTTCATCTCGGGCGACCACTGGTTACCCTGGCCCATCAAGTCCGTCTGGTGTCCCTGGCGCATCTGCTCGGCATAGGCAAGCTGCTGCTGCTGGTAGGCCTGCACCTGCTGGAACTGCGGGGAGTTGCGCAGCGTGGCCTCGTTGTTGGCCTGCATGTCGCGCACGCGTTGGACGCCGTTGTCCACGAAGCCGCGGAGCTCGGGAGGAGTGCCCACGGAGAGCGTCTCCGACTGATGGCGCAGGTTCATCGCGCGCTCCTCGGCGGCCAGTTGCTCCTGGAGGGTCTGCATGTTGGCGTTGTTGGAAGTGGTGCCGGGACGGTTTCCCGAGTTGACCGCGTCCATGGCCCGCTGGGTGAGCGCGCGCTTCTCGGCTTCTTGCCGCTCGCGCAGCTGCTGCTTCTCGGTGCGCTCGCGCTCGCGACGGTCCAGGCGCTGGGCGCGGGTCTCGCCGCGCTGCTCGTAGAACGCTTCCTTGCGGTCGTCGATCTCTGCCTGGAGGTCTTTGAGCAAGCCTTCTTCCGCCTGCTTGTTCATGTCTTGCTGTTGCTGCACCCAGATGAAGGACTCGCGCGGCGGCATCGGGGGCGCGCCGGCCATCAGGTTGGGGCTGCCACCGGCGGCCTGGAACTGCTGCACCAGGTTTGGATCGGAGATGAACTGCATCGGGTTGGGCATGGTCCCCGACCCGGTCGCCAGAACGTTGCGCCAGGCGCTGAAGCCCGCGTCGATCTGGGTGCCCGTGTTGAACAGGTTTGTAGCCAGACCCATGAAGTCCATCTGGTAGAGCCTCCTGGTGCGTGTCTCCGACGGACAGATTCCGCCGGAAAAGTTGTCATGATGATATCACGCGCCTTCTCGGCATGTAAAGCAAGCTTTCTCTTGAGAAACGTTAATAAGCCGGCGTTTTTCCGGGCCTTGAGGGTGTGAGAGGACTCCGGCCGCGGCCAGCGCGAAGTCCATGGACGCCGTATCAGACCACGAGATGAGCCGCCGAGGGCCCGATGAAACTCACCGACATCAACGTCTTAGACCTTGCCACCGATCCGCGCACTTCCTTGCCGGACAATGTTGGGTTCTTCTTCTACCGCTACGTGACGCTGTTCACGGTGGCCGACTCCACCGGCGCGCGCGCCAAGAAGGCGCTTGCCGAGGGCGGCCGCAAGGTCGGACAGCAGCTCGTGCAGGGGATGTTCTACCGCAGCATGTTCGATCTGGTCGAGCACTTCAAGCAGCACGGCCTGGGCATCCTCGAGGTCGAGGAAGAGGAGGAAGGCCGCAAGCTGGTGCGGCTGCGCGAGTGCGCCACCTGCGCCGGGCTGCCGCCCGTGGAAATGCCACTGTGCTGGTTCGACGGCGGCGTCCTGGCTGGCGCGATTGGCGCGATGCAGGGCGAAGACCCCGCCGCGCCCTGGCAGGCCGAGGAAATCGAGTGCGCCGGACTTGGACACCCCACCTGCCTATTCGAGATTCGGCCGACGCCGCCGGAAGAGGCGTAGATCTGGAGAGACGATGCCCGATCCCGAACTGAACGACCTGCTCAAGCTGCTCGAATCGAAGTATCAAAAGAAACCGGAGCCGACCACCGCGTCGGCGGCG
>VGFD01000624.1 GCA_016868975.1 Armatimonadota bacterium
AAGGAAACGTCTCAAGGAGACTCTTTTGAAGATCGCGCTCGTGGCGCCTCACCTGATCACCATGGACCAGCAGAAGGTGGTCATGGAGAAGATGCCCTACGTCACCCGGGAGGACATCGAGCTGGTGGTGGACTCGGCACCCACCCTGGGGCTGCTCACCGTGGCCGGCATGGTTGACACCGAGGTGCACGAGGTCAAGCACTACGAGGAGGACTGGGACGGACTCGGCTTCCTGGAGGAAGACTTCGACCTGCTGCTGCTCTCGGCCACCAACACCCAGTCCTACCGCGCGTACGAGATCGCGCGCCAGGCGCGGGCCCGCGGCGTGTACACCGCCATGGGGGGGTACCACGCGTCGGCCCTTCCCGAGGAGGCGAAGGCGCACGTCGACACCGTGATTGTGGGTGAAGGGGAAGACACCTTTCCGCAGTTTTTCGAGGATTTCCAGAAAGGGTGTCCGAAGCCGTTCTATCGCTCATCCAACCGGGTGGATCCGCGGCATTCCCCCATGCCGCGCTACGAGCTGATCGGCAACAAGCTTCCCCGCTACGAGCGCGTGGTGCTCGAGGGCAGCCGGGGCTGTCCGCGCCACTGCGACTACTGCGCCATCACCATTCTCAAGGGCGGCAAGCTGCGGCTCAAGTCCATCGACCAGATTCTCGGCGAGATCGAGTACGTCCGCAAGTTCCATCCCAACGCGGTGATCTCGTTCGCCGATGAGAACATGCTGCTGCACCGCCGTCACGTGAAGGATCTTTTGCGCGAGATGGTCGGGATGAAGGTGCCCTGGGAGTGCTTCTCGGACGTGTCCATCGCCTTTGACGACGAGCTCTTGCAGTTGTGCCACGATTCCTATTGCATGTACCTGATGGTGGGGTTGGAGAGCCTGTCGCCGAACAGCCTGGAGCGCCAGGCGCGCTGGAAGTCGACCAAAATCGGCGAATACCGCCAGGCCATCAACAACATGCGCTCGTTCGGGCTTTCGTTATGCCTTTTGTTTGTGATCGGATTTGACGACGACGACGCCGACACGTTTAAAATGATCGCGGACTTCTGCGCGGAATTTCCGGAGTGCGATGGCGAATGCTCGGTGCTGACGCCCCTGCCCGGCACCCAGTTTTTCGCCAACCTCAAACGAGACGGCCGCCTCATCAGCGAGGACTGGAGCCGCTACAACTGGTACACGGCAAACTACCTGCCGGCCCGGCTGACGCCGCAAGAGCTGGAGCGCGGTTTCCGCTGGCTGTTCAAGCAGCTCAACACTCCGCAGCACCTGGCGGACAAGAAGAAGTATCTGCGCGATTTCTACCAGCGGCTCTACGGCCAGGACCGGCCGCCGGCCGTGGCCTTGCAGAGCGCTGCAATCTAGGCATGTACGCGCCGCTCCGTCCGCAACGGGTGGTGATCGAGGCGTGCGCCGCCGACTCCGCGCTCGCCCGGCGCGTGGCGGCGCGGGTCGGGCCACGGGTTCCGGTCGAGCGCGTAGAGCGCTTCGTTGTGCCCCCGCTGGGCAACGCGCGGGCCGCCAAGACGACGCTGGTGGTGACCAACCAGAAAATTCCCCGCCTCGAGCGCTTTCAATATTGCCAGGACTTCTCGTTTCACCTGGCGGCCGGCTGCCCGCTCCATTGCGCCTACTGTACCCTGCTCTACCGCCTGCCCCGTTTCCCGTATTTGCAGGCGTACGCCAACACAGACGAGATTTTCGCCATGGTGGAGGCATGGGTTTCCCGCAGCCCGGATCCGATGAGCATCCTGGTCGCCGGCGACAACACGGACGTGCTGGCCATGGAGCCTTTGCTCGGCACCTTGCGTGAGACCATCGAATTTTTTGGGCGGCGCCTGCGCGGGCGGGCGCGCCTGGAATTCTTGAGCAAATCCCCTGAGGTCGACTGCATTCTGGACGCCGAGCATCGCCAGACCACCTCGGTCGGGTACAGCCTGAACACGCCGCGGGTCATCGAGGCGGTCGAGCATGCCACCGCCAGCCTGGACGAGCGACTGGTCGCCCTGCGCAAGGCGCTGCGGGCCGGGTACAGCCTGTTTCTCAATATTGCGCCGATTTTTCCGTACGAAGGATGGCGCGCCGAGTACGGTGCGCTGCTCGAGCGGTGCCGCGACGAGCTGGGGAGCGAGCCCGGGTTTTCCGAGGACCAGATCCGCATGGAGTGCGAGGTCCACTGGCAAAAGGAGGACGAGGTGGCGCTCAGCGAGTCGCTCTACCCGAGCAGCGACCACGCTTTGCTGCGCAGTGGCAAGGAGCGGGTCGTGTTTGCCGACGGGTCCGCCCTGTTCCGGGTCGACGCGGTCACCTACGCCGAGGTGCGGGATTTTTTCGAGACCGAGATGGCACGCCTTTTTCCGAACGCGGCCAGCCGCCTGATGTGCCCACCGGCCGATCCGGTCGATCGGCCGGACGTCCTGGTGCCTACTCCGATCGACGCGCGGCGGTCACCGGAATGATGGGCAGCAGCGGGAAGCGGGCCTTGATTTCCAGAATGCCGTCGATGCCGTCCTCCAGGGTCAGGGCCGCGTCGTACAGCACCAACCCGACGTTCCCCTGCTCCAGTCTGTCGAGCGCGGCTCGGCCGGTGCGGGCGAACTCCACCCTGGCCTCCGCGTCGTCGGCCAGGATGCGCGCCACGTTTTCGGTGACCGCCGGGTCCGCCGTCACCAACAAGACCGTATTTGGCATAGCGGACTTTTCGGGGGGCGGCTCCGGCCGACCTGCGCCATGCGTGTCGCGCTGATCAGCCCGCGGGGCGCCGAGCGCTACCACACCGACGTCTTCGTCTACAACGTCTACAAAAAATTGCGCCGCGAGCTGATCTTCGCCCTCGACGACCTGGAGCGCATGCCCCACGTGGGCCTGCTCACGCTGGCCGGCTACCTCCCCGACGACTGGGAGGTAGCCTATATCGACGAGGATTATCTGCACCCGGAGGTGGCCCACGCGCGGGTTTTCGAGCAGGAATTCGACCTGGTGCTGATCACCGCGATCAACACCCAGGCCTATCGCGCGTACCAGATCGCCGACCATCACCGCAAGAACGGAGCATGCGTCGTGCTCGGCGGGCTGCACGTCAGCGCCATGCCGGATGAGGCGCAGGCGCACGCCGACGCGGTCTTCGTGGGCGAGGGCGAAGACACTCTGGTGCGCTTTCTGGACGATTTTCGGCGGGGCGCCGTG
>VGFD01000625.1 GCA_016868975.1 Armatimonadota bacterium
CGGCCCCCGCACCGCCGCCCGCCTACGACAGCATCGACCGGGTCGCCACCGGCGTTGGCCGCGTCACCGGCGGAGCGATCGCCGGGCTGACCGGCCTGCTTGCCAACGCCTGCGCCGGTGGCGCCCGCGGCATCGTGCGAGGGGCACGTCTCAGCGACGGCCAGGACGCTGACGGCGTCTTCCAGGCCGGGTTCGCGGCCAACCTCATGCTGCTCGGTGGCGCCGTGTATGGCGCCGCGTCGGCCCTGGCCACCCTGGTGGCAGGAATGCAAGCCTGGAAGCACCAGGAGGCCGAGGTGAAAGCGCGCGTGTTCAGCACCGTGGACCGTTACGTGGACCGTGCCGTCACGCAACTGCCCCCCTCGGACACCACCGCGCGTCGCGTGATGCACGGCGCCGTGGGCGAGGCCGTCGGCATTGTGGCCGGCGCCGTGGTGGGCGCGGAAGCCGGATATCGCGTCGGCGCCGAGGCGGGCGAGCGCGCCGGCCGTTTCGTGTCGCGCAAAGTGCGCCAGGCGCTGGCCTGAGGAAGGGGACAACCGTGAACAGCATCGCGTTTTCCCGGCCCCTCACCCTCCGCACGGGGCTCCCGCAGTTGCCCGAGCGGGCGCTTCCCGCCTGGACTCTGGCGCTGACCACCTCGACCACCCCTTCGCAGGACTGCCGCCCCACCTGGAGCGGTCGGCTTGCCACCTTCGCCTCCGACACCCTCGACGCCGGCCGGCTCTTCAACGCGGCCGCGGCCAACCACTGGGCTGGCCAGGTCGCCTACCTGTCCTCAGTGGTGTGGGGCCCGGTGATTGCCGGCATCGGCATGGCCGTGGGAGGCATCGAGGTCGCTACCGCCATCTCGGCCGACACGGCCGCGGAGCGGCGGCGCCGCATCGTCCGCGGCGGACTGGACATGGCCATCAGCGCGGCCGCGCTGGTGGGCACCACGGGCCTGAACCCGCTGGCCGGCGCGGTTGCCACGACCGCCCTGGTGGGCGTCAAACTGGTGTACGACATGCTCGTTCCCCGCACGTCGTAACTTTGGCGAAGCAGGAGAAAACCCCATGTGGATCAAGCCGGCGTTCGTGCCCGGGCAGGTCCTGGTCAAGATGGCACCCGGCGCCTCGCTCGCGGACGCGGGCGCGGCGGGCGGGTTGCGGGTCATCCGGCGGCTGGCGGTCCCGGGGGCCAGCGAAGCTGCCGCTGGTGGCGACCTCTACCAGCTCGGGCTGACCGACGAAAGCACCGTCGAGGAGACCGTCGCGCGCATGTCCGGGCGGCTGGGGGTCCTGTACGCCGAGCCCAACTACGTGGTCGAACTCGCGGGGCTTCCCGGGGACCTGCGCCCGGATCAGTGGAATCTTCACAACAACGGCCAGGGGGGCGGCCGGCCGGGGGCGGACGTGGGCGCGGCCGCGGCCTGGGCCCTCCAGACCGGCGGTCCCAACGGCGAGGGGCCCCTCGTTGCGGTCATCGACAGCGGCGTCGACTACGCGCACCCGGATCTGGCCGCGAACATGTGGACCAACCCCGACGAAATCCCCGGCAACGGTCGGGACGACGACGGCAACGGATACCCCGACGACGTCCATGGCGTCAACACCGCGCGGCACACCGGCGAGCCGATGGACGACAATGGGCACGGCACCCACGTGGCCGGGATCATCGGGGCCTGCGGCAACAACGGCATCGGGATCGCGGGTCTCAACTGGACCGCCACCATGGCCGCCGTCAAGATGACCAACGAGCACGGCAGCTCGGACGCGGCTTCCGCCGTGGCGTCCATCCTCTACGCCACCTCCATCGGCGCCCGCATCACCTCCAACTCGTGGGGCGCGGCCGGGTACAGCCAGGCCTTGAAGGACGCCATGGCGGCCTCGCCCGCCCTGCACGTGTGCGCGGCCGGCAACTCCGCGCAGGACAACGACGTGCTCCCCACCTACCCGGCCAGCTTCGATCTCCCCAACGTGGTGGCGGTGGCCGCCCACAACCGCTACGACGCGCTGGCCCCTTTCTCCAACCACGGGGCGCGGACCGTTCACCTCGCCGCCCCGGGGGAGGCCATCACCTCCACCCTTCCCGGCGGCGGGTACGGGCAGATGAGCGGCACCTCGATGGCCACGCCGCACGTGGCCGGCGTGGCCGCCCTCGTGGCGGCGCAGTACCCGGGCATCCGCAACGACCAGATGGTGGCCCGCCTGATGAGCAGCGTGGTCCTTGCCCCGGCCTACGCCGGGACGACCATCTCCGGCGGGCGTGTCAATGCCGCCGCGGCGCTCCGCGCCGACAACCTGCCGCCGGCGGAGCCAGGCGGGGTACGACTCGCCCACCTGGGATCAAACCGGGTGGCGCTCGAGTGGATCGCCCCGGGAGACGACGGGATGCGGGGTTGGGCCTGGCGCTACGAGGTGCGCGTGGCCGAGCGCCCCATCACGGATGAGCAAGGCTGGTCCGACGCGCTGCCCCTTGCCCTCGGGACGCCCACCGCGCCGGGCGCAAAGGAGCGCGTCAACTGCCTTCTGCCCTCGCACCTGCCGCCCGGCGCCGCCTTCTTCGCGGTGAAAGTGCTTGACGGTGTGGGCAACGCCTCCCCCGTCGCCACGGTGTCCGGGAACGTCCCTACACCGGTCGTGCTCTTTCAGGACGATCCCAACACCGAGAGCGGGGACTGGACCATGCAGGGAGGGTGGGCGCGGACCCGCGCCGCGGACCGAGACGGCGTCCTTACCGATTCGCCCGGCGGCACGTACCCGGCCGATGCCGACACCCGCCTTACCTCGCGCCCCATCGACCTGCGCGGCTGCCGCAACCCGGTGCTCACCTTCGCCGAGCGCCACGACTTCGAGATGAGCGCCGACGCCTGCCGCGTCGAGATCAGTGTCGACGACGGCAGGCGCTGGCGCGAAGTGGCCCGCTACACGGGCTTCGAAGGGTGGCGGGATCGCGTGGTGGACCTCGGCGCGTTCGAGGGGCGGACCGTCCGAGTCCGCTTCCGCGTGACCACGGACGGAGCTATCCAGAAGGACGGGATCTACCTGGACGAAATCCGCGTCTCGGGGGATCCCTAAGAGGCAGCGGCCACCGGAGGCCGGGCGAGGCGCCACGGCGCGGGCCGCTTGCGGCTGAGCAGGGCGCCGCTCTGCGCGATGGACGGCGCCTGGCATCCACCCTCCGCCAGCAAGACGTCGTA
>VGFD01000626.1 GCA_016868975.1 Armatimonadota bacterium
GCCACCTGGTGGCTAAAGCTCCCCGAATGCAGCCACCGGGTGGCTAAAGTTCCCCGAATGCAGCCACCGGGTGGCTAAAGCTCCCCGAATGCAGCCACCGGGTGGCTAAAGATCAACTGGACGGCAAAATTCCCGAGCGCCCGCCCTCCGTCCGCGTCCCGTGCCCCGCAGTAAGGCGCGATCTGGGTCCGGTGCCGGGTTACCGTCACCGGGGATGGACCCGAGCCCGTGTCCCGCACCGGTGTCGGTAACCCGGGTCGATGACGGCGTGGCGTTACGCGTGAACCACTCTTCTGTACGGGTAAACCATTTCTTATGAGGAGGCCAGGTCGAAGAACTCGTCGAGGGCTTCACGCAGGCCTGCGAGGTGCTCCTCGTGGGTCAATGCGTCGAAGCCCCGGAAGTTGCTGAACGTAAATTTGCCCTGCGTGGACAACGTGTCGGCTCGAAACGGGCCGGCCTCGCCGGCGCACCAGCCGTCGTCGGTGCGGAACTTGAAGAGGTACATGAGCCACTCGATGCGGCCCTGTTTTACCTGCTCCCGATGGACGAGCTCGATCTCCGTTGGCGCGTGGCCCAGCTCGGTTGGAAAGCAAAGCCAGCGGACCATTGCGGCTTCGGCGAGGGCGTCTTGATTGTAATAAGTGCGGGGAAAGAGTCGCAGTTTCTCAAGTTTCTTCAGCCCATCGTAAAGGTCTGCGCGAAGGGCTGAGCTGCTCGCGAGGGAGAGCAACAGTTCTTCCGACGCGCGCTTGCCACGGCGAATCAGGGATAGTGCGGCGAAGAGTCGTACACGAGTACGTGCCATGCTCCAGCAACGTCATCGCCCTGTCGGTCGGGATGTAGCCCATGACGTCGACCATGATTTCGGCCGTCATTTCCAGATCTTCACGCGCTCGATCCGTGTCCGCGAGGGGGAGTGCATCGAGAACATGGGAGGTCGTCGCGATGACTCGGTCCCAGAGTTCCGGCTGCTGAGAGAAGTCCAGCAGCCCGGCAATCCTCGTGCCTTCGCGCTTCGAGTGCAGGTCGCGGAGGTGCCTGGAGACAGGCTGCCGTCTCATGGTCGGCCCGTTCGTCGGTGGTTGTAATGGCCCCTCCGCACGACGGGAGCCCGGCCTCTGCTCCGCGAAGTCGGGCGCAACCATCTCCCAGGGGGCCTCTTTGACCCGACTTCGCCACCGGCTTCTCCTCGTCTTTGGCGGCCTCGTGTTCGTCGTCATGATCGCCATCATCGTGAGCGAGGAGGTCGCCCTGACCGAAGTGGTGGCGGCCCTGCAGCGCGAGCGGCTGGAGGCCTCCTGCCTGCACTTCAGCGCGCGGCTGGAGGCCTCGCTGGATCGCAGCGCGGTGCACCTGGAGCGCATGGAAGCGGCCGTGGCGCGGCAGGGCGACACGCCCACCGAGTTGCCCGCCACCGACCCCGACGACCTGATCGTGCTGCGCGACTCGGAGCGAGGCGTGCTCCTGTCACGTCCTCCCGGAAGCGCGACCGACGCCCTCGCGCGGTACGCGGAGCAGCCCCAGGACGACGGCCTCGTGGTGCTGAGCGACGCCCTCTACACCGTGGCGGTGCGCCCCCTGGGCGACGGCGGGCGCACGCTGGCCCTGGCCCACCCGGTCGCGGACAACATCGCCGCGGTGGCCGGCAAAGGCGGTGGGATTTTCGCGCTGCTCTCCGACCGGGCCGTGCTCGCCCTGCAGGTGCCCGCGCCCGAGCTTGAGGGGCCCGCGCGCGAGGCCCTGGCACACTTTCTCGCCTTGCGCCCGCTGCCTCCCCTGGAAAGCGCCTCCATCACCCGCGACTACCCGTTGCACGTCCTCAACGTCTCGGGACGGGAGTGGCTTGCCCTCACCGAGGTGCTGCCGGGAACCGATCCCCCCGTCGCGTGGATCGCCTACCTGCGCCCGCGCGACGAAGTCCTGGCGCCGGTGCTCGCCCAGAAAACACGCCTGATCGGCTTCGGCGCGGGCGCCGTGTTCTGCGTGCTGGTGGTGGCCGCCCTGATGGCCGGCCGCATCACCCGGCCCATCGAATCCCTGGCCGGAAGCATGCGGCTGGTGTCCAAAGGGGATCTCGAGCAATCCGTGGAGGTGCGCGGCCGCGACGAGGTGGCCCAGCTCTCGGCAAGCTTCAACGAGATGACCACCGGCCTGCGCCAGAAGGAATTGTTGAAGCGCTACGTTCCCATGCAGGCGCGGGAGTTGATCGACTCCGACGCCTCCGCGCGCGTCGTGCTGGGCGGCCAGCGAACCCAAATCAGCGTGCTGTTTTCCGATTTGCGCGGCTTTACCACGC
Organism: Armatimonadota bacterium; assembly: GCA_016868975.1. Lineage (GTDB taxonomy): Bacteria > Vulcanimicrobiota > Xenobia > RGZZ01 > RGZZ01 > VGFD01. The sequence continues at coordinate 2,300 of VGFD01000626.1, forward strand.
TTTCCGAAAAAATCGACGCTGAAGAGGTGGTTTCACTGCTCAACGAATACCTGGAGGCCATGCTGGAGGCGATCCACGCATTTCACGGGGACGTCAGCGATTACATCGGCGACGCGATTCTCGCGGTTTTTCACGACACGGACGAGCCCGGCGCGTGGCTTGCGGTGCAGGCCGCGATGCGCATGCAGGACAACCTGGACTCGCTCCGCCAGCGCACCGGAAATCCCCATCTCGCCACCCTGCGCATGGGTATCGGGATCAATACCGGCCCCGCGGTGGAGGGAAACATCGGTACGGAGGATCGGCTGAAGTACGCGGTCATCGGCGACACAGTCAACGTCGGCTCTCGCATCCAGGACCGCTCGAAGGATGGCAAGCACAGCGGCGTCCTCCTCAGCCAGCGCACTTACGACGAGGTGGCCACGCGGGTGGAGGCGGTGTTCATGGAGGACGCGCTGCTCAAGGGGAAGACCACCACCGTGCCCATCTGGGAAATCGTGGGCCTCAAGCCATGATAGTCGAAGACGCCTGGCTTGCCGCCGCCATCGGGCGGCCGGCGTTTCGCGTCGAGGGTGTGGACCTCGCGGAGCCGCTCCCGGATGGAATGCACACCGCGCGCGTTGACACCGCGCGGGTTGGCGATGCCGCCCGCCTGACCGCCCTGGGATTCTACGTGGTGGACACCGTCGTCACGTTCGACCGCCCGCCGGGCGATCCGCCGCCCCGCCTCGTGGAAACGCGCCGATGCGCGCCCCAGGACGTGGACGCCATCGTGGACCTTGGCGCGCGCTGCTTCCGCTTCTCACGCTTTCACCTGGACCCGTTGCTTGGCGAGGACCTTGGCAATCACGTCAACCGTCTCTGGGTGGAAAACTGCG
>VGFD01000627.1 GCA_016868975.1 Armatimonadota bacterium
TGGACTTCCACAAGTCGGGCCGCCCGCGCGCGCTTCACGATGCTGTGCTCAAGCGGGGAGAACATGTCGGGGAAGAGGGTGATGACGTCGATTCTCACAGGCCTTCGAGCAGCTTCACGGTCATGCGCCCGCCGGCGACGTCCACTTCGCGGATGACGTCCTTGATGGCCGGGATCAAAATCTCGCGCTCGCCTTTCACCACGTAAACGTCGTTGGCGGCGCTCTGCAGCACTTCGTCAAGAACTCCCAGGCGACGGCCCTCCTCGTCGAAGACCTCCAGCCCCTCAAGGTCGAAAATGTACCACGAGCCCTCCGGCAAGGGTTTCACCTGATCGGGCCGGATCACGATCTCCGCGTTGCGCAGCTTCTCGGCGGCATCGCGATCGTCCACGCCTTTGAGCTTGAGCAGCAGCATGCGCTTGTGCGATCGAATGCCCTCGACGTCAAACGCGCGGCTTTGCAGCGCGGCGCGCTCGGAAGCGGTGCGCGGGGCGCGGTCGCCGGGCTCGCTCGCCAGGAGCAGGGTGAGGGTTTTCGCCTCTTCAAAGCGCTCGGGGAAGTCCGTGTCCACGCGCACCCGAACTTCCCCGTGCACCCCGTGCGGGGCGGTGACCAGACCGATGCCGACCCATTTCACCCTTCGCGGATCTCCACGACCTGCCAGTCCTTGAGGATGATCTCGGCATTGGCCATGCGCGCCTGGAAGTCGTCGCCGACGCGGATGGGAACGGACCCCTCAAGGATGCGAAACGGCAATTCGGCGCCGTCAGAAACGTTTTCCACCTCGCGCATCCGCCAGTCGAGGGCCTCGCACAGGCGTGCGAGCCGTACGCGCTCCGCCTCGACGCCGGGCGCGTCCTCGGCGGCCTGGGCCAACTTGGCGATGTTCTCCTCGATGCGGCGGATGGTGTCGCGCGCCTCGTCCATCAACTGCGCGCGGAAATCAGGGGTCATGAGCACTTTCACGACCACCGTGCGTTTCAGCTCGATCACTACAGGATCTCGACCGTGACGCGGCGCCCGTCGCGGGCGGCGGCGGCTTTGACCAGGGTGCGCAGCGCCTGGGCGACGCGTCCCTGACGGCCGATCACGCGGCCCATGTCGTCGGGATCGACGCGCAGCTCGAGGATGACCGACCGATCCCCCTCAACCAGATCGACTTCGACCTGATCGGGGTGATCGACCAGCCTGCGGGCCAGGTACTCCAGCAAGTCCTTCATGCGTTCCTCCGCGGCATGGCGAAACGACCGGGTCGGTTGGGTTCCCGGTCGTCGGCGGGCCGCTCAACGAAAATGAGACCGGCCAGGGGCCGGCACAGCCGGCGCCACCTCAGTGTTACGGCCTGCTTCGCTGCCTGTTTCCAGCGTGTTGCCGCGTGTTGAAAACACGCTCTACTCACTGACAGCGGCGGCGGGCTCTTTTTCTTCGACGGGAGGGGCCTCGGCTTTCACCTCGGGCGCGGCGGGCGCCTTGTGGTTGCGGGGGGCCTCTTCAGCGCGGCGGAGAACGCCGGCCGTCTCGAGAATCTGCCGAACGGCGTCCGTGGGCTGGGCGCCCTTCTGGAGCCACGCCAGGATCTTCTCTTCCTTGAGCACCAGCGTCGGGGGCTCGGTGCGGGGATTGTAGTGACCCAGGATCTCGATGAAGCGACCGTCGCGGGGGCTGTGCGAGTCGGCGGCCACGAGACGATAGGTGGGCTGCTTCTTCTTTCCCTGTCGGCGCAATTTCAGACGAACCATGTCATGTACACCTCCTTTCATGGGGGGGTCTGGTTTTGGGGGTCGAGGGGGCCGCCGAAGGCGACTCCCCCTGGCTTCGATCATTTTGGGGGGCCCCGATGGATGCGATCCGACAGGGGCGAAAGAGACATAGTATTTGCGGGGCGATGTGGATATCCTCTCAGCCTCTTAGAACGGAAAGGGTATCTTGAACCGTCGTTTGCCCTTCTTCTTGCCTTTCCCCGCCGGGCCGCCACCCATGCCCCCGGTGAGCTTCTTCATCATCTGCCGGGTCATTTCGTACTGCTTGAGCAGACGGTTCACGTCCTCAACCTGCACGCCGGATCCGGCCGCGATACGGCGCTTGCGGGATGCGTTGAGGAGGTCGGGGTTGTGCCGCTCCTTGGGGGTCATCGACTTGATGATGGCGCCGATGCGGGTGAACTGCTTCTCGTCGACCTGCAGGTTCTTGAGCTGGGGCGCGGCGGAGAGCCCGGGGATCATCCCCAGCAGCTCCTGGATGGGACCCATCTTGCGCACCTGCTCGAGCTGATCGAGGAAATCTTGCAGGTCGAACTCCTGGGCGCGGATCTTGCGCTCGAGCTCGTGCGCCTGCTCCTCGGTCATGGCCGCTTCGGCCTTCTCGATCATGGTGAGCACGTCGCCCATCCCGAGAATTCGGCTGATGAGACGGTCGGGATGGAAGGGCTCCAGCGCGGTGAGCTTTTCGCCGGTGCCCACGAACTTGATGGGCTTGCCGGTCACCGCCTTTACCGAGAGCGCGGCGCCGCCACGGCTGTCGCCGTCGAGCTTGGTGAGGATGATTCCGTCGACGCCGACCTTTTCGTTGAACTGCTGGGCGATGTTGACGGCGTCCTGGCCCATCAGGGCATCCAGGACGAGGAGGGTTTCGTGCGGCTTGACCCTGTCCTTGATGTCGGTCAGCTCCGACATCAGCGCGTCGTCGACGTGCAGGCGGCCCGCGGTGTCGATGAGGAGGACGTCGCGGCCGTTGCTGCTGGCAAACGCCAGGGCGTCCTCGACGATCTTGACGGGCGGCGTCTCGGTGCCCTCCTGGAAGACCGGCATGCCGATCTGCTTGCCGAGCACTTCGAGCTGCGTGATGGCCGCGGGACGGTAGACGTCGCACGCCACCAGCAGCGGCTTGCGCCCGGACTCCTTGAGGTGGAGTGCGAGCTTGCCGGTGCTGGTCGTCTTGCCCTGGCCGTGCAGGCCGACCATCATGATGATCGTGGGCGGCTGCGAGGCGAGCTGGATTTTCTGGTTGGTGCCCCCCATCAGCTCCACCAGCTCGTCGCGGACGAACTTGATGACGAGCTGCCCGGGCGTCAGACTCTGCCATACGGCCTCGCCGATGGCCTTCTCCTTGACGCGCGCCACGAACTCCTTGACAACTT